>NZ_QGKR01000111.1 GCF_003172955.1 Micromonospora acroterricola
CGGCCGGCCGGGCGGGGCGGGGGTGGGCGTGGCGGTGAGCACGCCGATGGTCGTCTCGACGGCGTCGAGTGTCTCGCGGTCGCGCAGCAGCTGCGCGTGGCTGGTGTCGACGGCGCGCAGGGCGGCGTCCAGGTCGCCCCGGACGGCCGCCCGCATGATCTCGCCGGCGGCCGCGTACCCGTGCCCCGCGACGAGCGCCAGGTACGCGCGCAGCGCAGCGGCGTGCTCCTCGGTGTACACCCGGTAGCCGCTCGGCGTGCGTCCGGCGGCGGGGAGGACGCCGTCGCGCTCGTAGTTGCGGACCGCCTGGCTGGAGATGCCGTGCTCCCGGGCCAGGTCCACCGGCCGGTAGGCGCGTCCTGCGCTTTGAGGGTTCAGCTCCGACTCCCTCGTGTGGTTGGCGGCGAAAGTCTCAACGGGCGGTTCAACGATACGGTGAAGGTCATGGCTTCTTCATCAATGCCCGCCGCCTGGTCGTTCGACCTCGGCGCCGACGACGTCGCCGAGCTCGTCCTCGCCCTGCCCGAGGTGGCCGTCGTCCGGGCGGACGAGGCGTCCGGCGCCCCGCGCTCCAGTTGGGGCGACCGGTTCTTCTTCGTCGGCCCGGACCGCCGCCGGCCGTTCGCCACCCTCGTCGGGCAGGACACCGCCGGCTTCGACGAGGACTCGAAACTCGACCGGCCCGGGGTCTTCCGGCTCAACCTGGACCTCGGCCGGGAGGAGTTCGAGCGACTGTTCGGCTACCCGCCGGCACGGTCGGCCGAGCACCGGTCCGAGGTCGACTTCACCGCCCTCGACCAGGTCGTTCCGCATCCCGCGTACGGGACGCACGGGTGGGCGTGCGTGCTCAACCCAGGCCCGCGCAGCCTGGCCGAGGTCGACCGGTTGCTCGCGCACGCGCACCAGCGGGCGCTGCGGCGGCACCGACGCTCGCTCGACCGCCGCCCGGCCTGAACCCGTCGCCGGCGACGTCAGTGGTCGGATCGGTCGCGGGGCTGCGGGACGCGTACCGACGCCATGCCGGCCGCGGTGGCGGCCTGGATGCCCAGGTCGGTGTCCTCGAAGACCAGGCAGGAGCGCGGGGGTACGCCGAGCTGCTCCGCCGCGAGCAGGAAGGCTTCCGGGTCGGGCTTGGCCCGCGTGTAGTCGTCGGCGCAGACCAGCACGTCGAACCGGTCGAGCAGGCCGAGCGCGTCGAGAGAGGCGGTGACCGACGCCCGGGTGCTGCCGGAGACGACGGCGAACGGGACCCGCCGGTGCGCGTCGTGGATGTGTGCCAGCACCTCGGGCACGGCGGCGAGCTGCGGTAGAAGCTCCTGGTAGTAGCCCTCCCGGCGCTCCACGACGGTCGCCACCGGCATGGCCAGGCCGTGCTGTTCGTTCAGCGCGACGATGATGTCGGCGGTCGGCCGGCCGCCCCACGCGTAGAAGAGGTCCTCCGGGAACTCGCAGCCCCACTCGTCCAGGGCCCGCTGCCAGGCCACGTAGTGCAGCGGCATGGAGTCGACGATGGTGCCGTCGCAGTCGAAGAGGTACGCCTCGAACTCACCGGGGGGCAAAGGCAGGCTCACCGGAGCAGGGTACAGCGGACGACGCCCCGGCGGCGGGCCCGCTCAGTCGGTCGGCCACGCCCTAGGGGTGGTAGCCGCGCAGCCGCGGGTCGTCGGCCAACTCGTCCAACAGGGCGAGCCCCGCCTCCGGCAGCCGGAAAACCTTCCGGGCCTCACGCGGGGGCCGGTTCGAGCGGGGCGTCGCGCCGGTCGACCCACCGCTCGTGGCCGGTCACCCCGATCAGGAGGACGGTCAGCAGGGCCAGCGAGGCCAGCGCGGGCAGCGCCTGCCCGACGGGCAGCAGGGCCAGTGGCACCAGCGCGGCCACGACCTGGGTCGCGTGCACGATCCGGACGGTCAGCCGGCGGAAGACCAGTCGGCTGAGCAGGTAGACGCCGGTGCCGCCGTAGAGGGCGGTGGCGGCGGGCCAGCCCAGCCGGTCGGGATGGGACCGGTCCTCGCTGAGCTGACCGATCACCTGCTCGATGCCGAGCGCGACGTAGATGGCACCGATGATCAGCGGAGAGTGACCGATGCCGTACGCGTCGCCGGCCACCCTGGCCCGGCGCTCGTCCGGCACCTCCCTGACCGCCTGCCGCGCGGCTGGCGCCAGCCGATCGAAGTAGAGCCACCACAGGCAGACCGTGCTGGTCAGGCCGAGCAGCGCCGCCAGCAGGGCCGGGCCGACCGGTGCCATCGACCGTGGCCCGGCGCCGGCGGCGATCAGTGACTCACCGAGCGCGATGATCAGCACCAGGCCGAACCGCTCGGTGAAGTGGTCGACGCTGCGGAGCGGCCACGGCCGGTAGGCGGACGCGACCCGGGCGCCGCCGATGTCCACCAGGAAGGCGACCGTCCAGAGCACCGTCTGGGCAGTGCCACCGAGCAGCGCGCCGACGATGAGCGGGATCCAGGCCAGCGTCACCGGCACCGCGAAGAACCCGAGGGTCCGGCGGAGCGGCGGGTTCGTCGTGCTCGCCCAGAGCAGCACCACGAGCTGTACTGCCCGGCCGACCACGTAGGCCAGAGCGAGGGTGAGGGGCGCGTCGACGAGCTCCGGGCCCTGCTGCCAGGCGTCCGGCAGCACCAGCGCGGCCACGAAGATCGCCGCCATCGCGACCAGGGTGGCCGCGCGGGCCGGACCGACGTCCGGGCGGACCAGGTTTCCCACCCACGTGTACGGGCCCCAGGAGTAGATCAGCAGCAGGAGGAGGAGCAGCCCCTGTGCCAGGGTGAGCGCGGTGGGCGGCTGTGCCATGAAGGTGATGACCCGGGTGAGCGCGAAGACGAAGACCAGGTCGAAGAAGATCTCGAACATCGTGGTCCGGGGCGACTCCGCAGCCGGTGCGGGACGAACGCCGAAAATCCCCCTCATCCTCGCATTCTGCGCCACGCTGGGAACACATCGACGGACGGTTCAGCCGCTCTCACCATTCGGCGCCGCGTAAAGAGCGGGAAAGAACCACTCGGCCACCCGGACGTCGCCCTCCACCTCGATCGCGCCCACGGAGCAGGGCCGAGCGCTCGCGGACGACGTCCATGGCGAGCGCCGCCCGCAGGCGTCCTGGTAGCTCCGCTGTGTCTGGCCGATCACGCTGGACCTGGCGGAGGTCCGCATCCGCTGAGGTCCGCCGTCCCGGTGCGGCGGCGAGCCCATCGCCGCACCGGGACCGACGCGCCGGCTCAGGCCGGAGCGTCCGTTCGCCGCCGGCTCCGCTCGGCCCGCCGACGAACCTGCTGGTACGCGCCGGTCAGCCCCATCGCCCGGCGGACCTCGACCAGCGTCTGCCGTACCTCCTGGCGGGTCCGTTCGGTGCCCTCGACGATCAGCCGGTCGACCAGCCCACGGTCGGCCTCGATCGCCGCGCGGCGCTCCCGGATCGGCGCCAGGAACCGCTCCAGCGCGACGACCAGCCGCTCCTTGACCTCCACGTCGCCCACCCGCCCGGCGCGGTAGCGCTCAGCCAGGTCCGCGACCTCGTCGCGGTCCGGGTTGAACACCTCGTGGTACGCGAAGACCGGGTTGCCCTCCACCCTTCCCGGCACGTCGGCACGCACCCGGTTCGGGTCGGTGTACATACCGAGCACCTTGCGCCGCACCGTGGCCGCGTCGTCGGACAGGGCGATCGTGTTGCCCCGGCTCTTGCTCATCTTGGCCGCGCCGTCGGTGCCCACCAGGCTCGGCGTGTCCGCGGGGATCAGCTCGGGCACCGGGAAGACCGGGCCGTACAGGTGGTTGAACCGGCGGGCGATCTCCCGGGTCACCTCGACGTGCGCCGCGTTGTCCCGGCCGACCGGCACCACCTCCCCCTTCACGCAGAGGATGTCCGCGGCCTGGAGCACCGGGTAACCCAGCAGCCCGTACGGCATCTCCTCCTTCCCGGCGTCCCGGGCCATGTCCTTCAACGACGGCACCCGCTCCAGCCGGGGCACGGTCACCAGGTTCTGCAGGAGGGTGTTGAGGTCGCCGACCTCAGGGATGGCCGACTGGAGATAGAAGGTGGCCCGCGACGGGTCGACGCCAGCGGCGAGGATGTCCGTCACCATCTCGCGGGCGTTGCCGGAGACCCGGTCGATGTCCTCCCGACGGTTCCTGGTGGTCAGCATGTGCAGGTCGGCGATGATGAAGAAACTCTCGTAGCGCTGGTGCAGCCGCACCCGGTTGGCGATGCTGCCGACGTAGTGGCCCAGGTGCAGGCGGCCGGTGGGCCGGTCGCCGGTGAGCATTCGTGCGACGGACATGGTGGTGTGACCTCTCGTGCGGGGAAGGTGGATGACGCGTGGGCGCGCGCCGAGCGGGGCGGGACTCGCCCCCTCGGTCAGCGGGATCGGCTCAGCGAGCCGCCCGCCATCGCGCGCCGGCGCGGTACCGCAGGCCACCGGCACGGAGGACGTCGAGGAGTTGCTCGCGGCCATCGCCGGAGCTGGTCGGGAACCCGGGCACGGGAGCGGGCTGGAGAGCGTCGACCGTGTCGACCGCCTCCGCCGCGTGCATGCCCGTCCGGACCATGGCTTCACGCTACCCGCGGTGTCACGCCTGTGGTGGCCGGTAGCTCTCCGCGTAGTAGCTGCCGACGCGCTCCCGATACTCGGGGCCGGCCGAATCCGGATCGAACGGTGGAGCGTCCTTGATCTCCTGGCGGGTCAGGTCGACGTGCACACTGCGCTCCAGGTGGTCCACCTTCGCCACCGTGCCGGCGGGCAGCAGCACCTTCCGGCCGAGGATCCATGGCCCGGTGTCCACCACCAGGTACCGCGCGTCCGTCTCGTCGCTCGCCTCGTCGATGGTGCCGATCCGCCCATCGCTCGCCTGCACCCCATAGCCGACCAGGTCGACGGGCGTGCCGGGGCCGGGCGCGTCCGGTCCGTCGTCCGCACCGTCCGAGCCGGCCGGCGGCGTGACCGAGGGGGTGGTCTGTGCGTACCCACCGGCGAGGGCGGACGGGTCTCGCCAGGCCCAGGGATTGAAGATCGACGGCTGCACGGGGCACCTCCGGGGACGGTCTTCAGCTGTCCCGTTTCAGGTTGCCCAACCCGTTGCCGTAGGAAACGGTCGCGCAATTTCCAGGTAGCGGACATATGCCGGTGTGGAACAGCTCATCGGTGTGGGGAGCGTCGGTCACCAGCAGGATCGATGCTGAGGTCAGCATGCTGGTGGCTACTTCGCGCCCATCCGCCGCGGGGGTGTTTCGTCACCCGGCACCTCCGGTCGCGTATCCGCCGCCGAACACTCCTGGTCCCGCATCCGGCATCGCCGAAAAGGAGACGCAGATCCACGTACCATTCGCCGGTTCGACGCCGTGCTGGCGCTCGCGCTGGGCCTCGTTGTCGGTCGGGAAGGGCCGACCGGCACGGCTTGTCCGCACTCCCGCAGTCGCGCTCTGCGGGGTCGGCCACGCCCCGGCCGACCAGGGCCTGAGTCCGGGGCGCCGGGACCGGCATCGGCTCGGCGCCGTCGGCACACCGGATTCGGCTGCACGGCCTCTGAGCCGGGCCCCGTCGATCCGCTTCCCTTCGCCCTCGGCATCCAGGCCGGTGACCAGGCTCCGCTGGCATACTCGGGTGCCATGGTGCTGTCGCGGGCGTGGGCTGTCTTCCTGGTCGGGGTCGGGATCTGGACCTGGGTGATCTGGCCGAGATTCGCCGTCGCCATCTGGCAGGACCCGCGCTCCTGGGCGGCCGGCACAGTGGGGGACGGGGCAGTGACCAGCTTCCTGTGGGTGCACGCCCTCCTGATCGTGGCGTCCCTGGCGATCGGCACCACCGTTGGCGCCCTCGGCATCCGTGCCTGGTTCGCCGCCCGCCGGCGCCAGCAGCACCCGGCCGCCTGACAGTCACCCGCATCCGAGTTCGCCGCCGTGCTCCGCCGCCGCTCGCCCTCAAGGTCATGCTCGATCCACGAAGTAGTGGGATCGTCGCGTCACCGAGGCCCCTGTTTCCAGGTTCCAGCGCGATCTTGCGGGTCACGCACGCTCAGGCCGAGGGGCGGATCGCGGTGTGGACGGCGCACGCAGGCGTCGAGCGGACGCGGTTGCGACTACGGCGGCCGCGGCCACCGGCGACGCAGGCGGAGGGACGCCGGCTTCAGCCGTAGCGTTCTGACCTGCGGATACGCTTCTACGCAGCGAGTGTGACGCGGGACGCTTCCCCCGGATTTGACGATCAAACCCACGGACGCGTAACTTTCTCTCTGCCAGCGCGGAACGGACGAAACAGGCGAAAGCCTGAAGGCCGGAGCGCGGGAATGACCGCCGGGTCGGAGGGGTTGTACCCCTCAGAACCGGTACCGGGTGGTGCCCCTGGACTCGCCGCGAGGCGGATTTGGTGCGGCGGAACCAACCGGGTAAGGTTACAGACCGGCAGGGCACCGGGCGAGCTTGCGGGAGACCGCAGCGGCCGGCCTGCCAAATCCGACGACCTTGACGCAGCGGTTCGCTGCTGCGTGAGTGCGCCGGGACCAACCCGTACGAAGCATGACAGACCGGGACACACGGTTTGACACGGCGAAGACGGTGAGGTAACGTAGTAAAAGTGCCCGGCGCGAGTGAGCGGCGGGACACGAACGGAAAGCCCCGAGATGGGCTCCACGGTGTGGGGTTTCTGGTCGGTGTGTGGTTGTTCTTTGAGAACTCAACAGGGTGCTTGATAAGCCAGTGCCAATTATGATTTATACCCCGTGCTGGTCGGGCTTTATGTCTGGCTGGTTTGGGATTCCTTTGGCAACA
>NZ_QGKR01000147.1 GCF_003172955.1 Micromonospora acroterricola
GCCCCCACCAGTCGTCCGGGTGCGCGCCGGGGTGCCCGGCGCGCACCCGGACGACTGGTGGGGGCTGCGCGCGCTCTCCGACGACCGGCCGCTGGTCGATGAGGGTGACCCCGTGCGGGTCACCCCCTCGGCGATGGAGAGCGCCCTGCGGTGCAGCCTGCGCTGGCTGCTGGAACGGCACGGCGGCAGCGGCCCCGCCAGCACCGCCCAGGGCGTGGGCAACCTGGTGCACGCCGCCGCGATGCTCGCCGAGGACGCCAGCGCCGACCGGGGCGCGCTGCTGGACTACGTGGCCGCCCGGTTCGACGCGATCGAGTTGGCGGCACGGTGGATGGCCGGCCCGGAGCGGGAGCGCGCCGAGGCGATGGTGGACAAGCTGCTGCGCTGGCTGGCCACCAACCCGCGCCGGCTGCTCGCCATCGAGCACGAGTTCGCGGTCCGCCTGGACGACCCGCACCGGCCGGTCGACCTGACCGGTCGGGTCGACCGGCTGGAGGTCGACGAGGACGGGCGGCTGGTGGTGATCGACCTGAAGACCGGCAAGTCCACCGCCGTCACCGGCACGGAACTGACCGAGCACCCGCAGCTCGGCGCATACCAGGCGGCGGTGGAGGCGGGGGCGTTCGCCGAGTTCGGCGACGAGTCCGGAGGCGCCGCGCTCGTGCAGCTCGGCACCTCCGCCAAGGACGCCCGGGAGCAGAACCAGCCGGCGGTCGGCGAGGGACCGGCGGCCGGCTGGGCGACCGCGCTGGTCCGGCGGACCGCCGATACGATGGCCGCTGCCACGTTCGCCGCCGTGGCCAACTCGAAGTGCCGGGTCTGCCCGGTGCGCACCAGCTGCCCGGTCTCCGGGCAGGGGCGCCAGGTCGTCGAGCCGCCGACCGTCCGGAGCACCCGTGAGGGCGAGGAGTGAGCTTGCGAGCCCCGCGAACCAACACAGCCCCGCGAACCGACACAGCCCCGCGAACCGACACAGCCCCGCGAACCAACACAGCCCCGCGAACCAAGACAGCCCCGTGACTCAGCCCGCCCTGTTCGGCGCCGGTCCGGCGCCGGCGCCCCGACTCGCCGACGCCGGTCCCCGCTACACCCCGGTGGAGCTGGCCAAGCTGCTGCGCCTGCCGGCGCCCACCCGGGAGCAGGCCGCGATCATCGCCGCCCCGGTGGAGCCGCTGCTGGTGGTGGCCGGCGCCGGGTCCGGCAAGACCGAGACGATGGCCGCGCGGGTGGTCTGGCTGGTGGCCAACTCGTACGTGCGTCCGGAGCAGATCCTCGGGCTGACCTTCACCCGTAAGGCGGCCGGTGAGCTGGCCCACCGGGTGCGCACCCGCCTCGACCAGTTGATCCGCCGTCTCGGCCGCCAGGGTCGGGACCCGCTGGACGACCCGCTCGCGGGCGAGCCCACCGTCTCCACGTACCACTCGTACGCGGGCCGGATCGTCACCGAGCACGGGCTGCGGGCCGGCTACGAGCCGTCCACCCGGCTGCTCACCGAGGCGTCCCGGTGGCAGTTGGTCGACCTGCTGGTGCGCAACTACGACGGCGACATGTCCGAGGTGGACAGGATGCCGAGCACCATCACCGACGCGGTGCTGGCGCTCGCCGGTGAGCTGGACGAGCACCTGGTCTCCCCGGACCAGTTGGCCGCCTGGACGGGTCGGTTCTTCGCGGAGGTGCAGTCCCGCCCGGGCCGGGTCTACGCCGACGTCCGCAAGTCGCTCGCCCTCCAGCAGACCCGGCTGCGGCTGCTGCCGCTGGTGCGGGCGTACGCCCGGCGCAAGGAGGACTTCGAGGCGATGGACTTCGCCGACCAGCTGGCCCGGGCGGCCCGGGTGGCCCGGGACCATCCGGGGGTCGGCGAGATCGAGCGGGACCGCTACCGGGTGGTGCTGCTCGACGAGTACCAGGACACCAGCCACGCCCAGGTGGTGCTGCTCAACGCGCTGTTCGGCGGTGGGCATCCGGTGACCGCGGTGGGTGACCCGTGCCAGTCGATCTACGGCTGGCGGGGGGCCAGCGCCGGCACGCTGGACCGGTTCCCCACGGAGTTCGCCCGTGCCGGCGGGCAGCCGGCCGAGGCGCTCGGGCTGACCACCAGCTGGCGTAACCGCCCGGAGATCCTCCGGGTGGCGAACGCGCTGTCCACCCCGCTTCGCGCGGCCGGCGCCCGGGTGCCGGAGCTGCGTTCCGCGCTGACCGTCCGGGACCCGATTCCGCACCGGAGTCCCGGTGGGGCGGCCGGCGGCACGGTGCACTGCGCGCTGCTGCCGACGTACGCCGACGAGGCGGGCTGGATCGCGGACAGCGTGCTCGCCGCCTGGCGGGGCGCGGCGCGGATGCCGGGCGCCGCGCCCGAGCACATTCCCGTGGCGCAGCGGCCGACGACGGCGGTGCTGGTCCGGGTCCGCAGCCAGATCCCGGCGATCGAGTCGGCGCTGCGGGAGCGCGGCCTCCCGGTGGAGGTGGTCGGGCTGGGCGGCCTACTGGACACCCCCGAGGTACGCGACGTGGTCTGCACCCTGCGGGTGCTGGCCGACCCGACCGACGGGGCGGCGCTGCTGCGGCTGCTCACGGGCGCCCGCTGGCGGATCGGGCCGCGCGATCTGGTGGCCCTGCACCGGCGTGCCCGGTCGATCGCGAACGCCCGGCGACAGGTGGCCGCCGACGACGCCACGGAGATCACCCCCGACCTGCTGGACGAGGCGACCCTGGTGGAGGCGCTGGCCGACCTGGGCCCGGCGCAGGCGTACTCGGCGGAGGGTTTCGCGCGGCTGCGCGCGTACGGCCGGGAGCTGGCGCTGCTGCGTTACCGCCTGGACCAGGCTCTGCCGGACCTGATCGCGGACATCGAGCGGACCATCGGCCTGGACGTGGAGGTCGCGGTGCGGGCCGGCCGAGACGGCGCGGGCGATGCCGGCCTGGCCCGGGGGCACCTGGACGCCCTCGGCGACGTGGCGGCCCGGTTCAGCGGGGAGACGCCGGGCGCGACTCTCTCCGGCTTCCTGTCCTACCTGGCCGCCGCCGAGGACGAGGAGCGCGGTCTCGCCCCGGGCGAGGTGGAGGTGGTGGAGGGCGCGGTGCAGGTGGTCACGGCGCACGCGGCCAAGGGCCTGGAGTGGGACGTGGTGGCGGTGGCCGGGCTGAGCCGGGGGCTGTGGCCCGGGCCGGTGCGTAACTCCGACCACTGGCTGGGCGGGCTGGGCGTGTTGCCGTTCCCGCTGCGCGGTGACGCCGACGGGTTGCCCGAGCTGGCGCTCGACGAGGCGGCGGACCAGCGGGCCGTGGCCCGGGCGGTGACCGACTTCACCGACGCCTGGCGGGCCCACGACGAGCGGGAGGAGCGCCGGCTGACGTACGTGGCGGTGACCCGGCCGCGCCGGCTGCTGCTCTGCTCCGGGTACTGGTGGGGGGAGGGGACCAAGCGGCCGCGCGGCCCGTCGGTCTTCCTCCGCGAGGTGTACGACGCGTGCCTGGATGGTGGGCCGGGGCACCTGGTCGACGCGTGGGCGCCGGAGCCGACCCCGGACGCGACGAACCCGACCGCGGAGGTGGTGCTCCGCGCGGAGTGGCCGGCCGACCCGCTGGGCGGCCGTCGGCCGGCGTTGGCCGAGGCGGCCGCGCTGGTCCGTCGGTTGATGACCGACGGTCCGGCGGAGGTGGTGGTCGCCGCTGGGCCGGTCGAGCCGGAGGTCGACCCGGAGGTGGCGCGGTGGCGGCGTGAGGCGGATCTGCTGCTGGCCGAGCGGGCGGAGGTGACCCGGCTCTCGGGTGCGGTCGAGGTGGCTCTGCCCGGGCAGATGAGCGTCACCCAGTTGGTCGCGTTGCGCCGTGATCCGGCGGCGTTGGCGCGGACGCTGCGCCGCCCGGTGCCGACCGAGCCCAACCCGTACGCCCGCCGGGGCACCGCCTTCCACGCCTGGCTGGAGCAGCGCTTCGGCGCGGACCGGCTGCTCGACGTGGACGAGCTGCCCGGTGCGGCCGACGCCGACGCCGCGCCGGACGAGGCGCTCGTCGAGCTTCAGGAGCGCTTCCTGGCCAGCGAGTGGGCCGACCGGACGCCGGTGGAGGTGGAGGTGCCCTTCGCCACGGTGATCGCCGGGGTGGTGGTCCGGGGGCGGATGGACGCGGTCTTCGCTCGGCCGGGCGGGCGGTTCGACGTGGTCGACTGGAAGACCGGCGCGCAGCCGAGCGGCGCGGCGGCGGAGGTGGCCGCGGTGCAGCTGGCCGTCTACCGGCTGGCCTGGGCGGAGCTGGCCGGTGTGCCGGTGGAGCGGGTGGGGGCGGCGTTCCACTACGTCCGGCACGGGGTGGCCGTCCGGCCCGCCGACCTGCTGGACGTGACCGGGCTCACGGCCCTGATCACGAAGTTGCCGGAAGATTCCGCCCAACATTGACCATGCCGCGAAAATCCGTGGTAGGTTGAACGGGTTGCAGTTTTGGTTACCAGAGACTCTGTGTGCGCCTGGCGGGATTGTGGCCCCAGGCGCTCTTTGTTGTGTCCGGAGTTCTCCGGGCGGGGCGACCAGAAGCGACAGGCGATTCGCGCATTCCCGCGCGGAGCGCTCCTCTTCGGGCCCGCAACAAGTGCGGGTCCGACGTTCCGTCAAGGAGACGAAACACATGGCTATTGGCACCGTGAAGTGGTTCAACGCTGACAAGGGCTTCGGCTTCATCACCCCGGACGGCGGCGGCGCTGACGTCTTCGCCCACTTCTCGGCGATCCAGTCCTCCGGCTACCGGAGCCTGGACGAGAACCAGCGGGTCGAGTTCGAGGTGACCCAGGGCCAGAAGGGCCCGCAGGCGGAGAACATCCGCCCGATCTGATCTTCGGATCGGCCAGCATTACCTGTCGCGCCCTCCGGGTGTGACGGTGACGGGACTGGCCCGCCCCGCCGTCGACCTGCCTAAGCAGGCGGCGGCCCGGCGGCGGGCCGGCCCGTACTCCAATCGGTTCGTGCTTGTGAGTCCTGGCTGCCTCTTCGCAGCCGGTGACAGCGCCGACTTCGGCGCCCTCCCTCGACACGTGCCGCGTCGAGGAAGGCTTCTGCGTGACCACTGTTATTCCTTCGTTCGCCCTCACCGGTCTGGCACCGGCGCTGCTCACCGCGCTGACCGCGCAGGGCATCACCGAGCCGTTCCCGATCCAGACGGCCACGCTGCCGGATTCGCTGGCCGGCCGGGACGTTCTCGGGCGGGGCCGCACCGGCTCCGGCAAGACCCTCGCCTTCGGGCTTCCGCTGCTCTCCCGCACCGCCGGTCGCAAGGCCCGGCCGGGTCGTCCGCTGGCCCTGGTGCTGGTGCCGACCCGCGAGCTGGCCCAGCAGGTCACCACCGCGCTGGCCCCGTACGCCCGCGCCGTCGGGTTGCGCTGCGCCACCGTCGTCGGCGGGCTGTCGTTGCAGCGTCAGGCGGACGCCCTGCGCGCCGGCGCCGAGGTGGTCGTGGCGACCCCCGGCCGGCTGCACGACCTGATCAACCGCGGCGACGCCCGGCTCGACCAGGTCGAGATCACCGTGCTGGACGAGGCCGACCAGATGGCCGACATGGGCTTCCTGCCGCAGGTCACCAAGCTGCTGGAGCAGGTCGCGCCGCAGGGGCAGCGGATGCTCTTCTCGGCGACCCTGGACGGTGGCGTGGACCGGCTGGTCCGCCGCTTCCTGAGCAGCCCGGTCACCCACTCGGTCGACCCGGGCACCGCCACGGTCACCGCGATGACCCACCACGTGCTGCACGTGGACGCGGTGGACAAGCCCGACGCGCTGACCCGGATCGCCGCCCGCGAGGGCCGCACCATCCTGTTCATGGGCACCAAGCACCGCGCCGACCGGCTCGCCCGCCAGTTGCTCTCCAAGGGGGTACGCGCGGCCGCGCTGCACGGCGGCAAGTCCCAGCCGCAGCGCACCCGGATCCTGGAGCAGTTCCGCAACGGCCAGGTGACCGCGCTGGTCGCCACGGACGTGGCGGCCCGGGGCATCCACGTCGACGGCCTGGACATGGTGGTCAACGTGGACCCGCCGGCCGAGGCGAAGGACTACCTGCACCGGGGTGGCCGCACCGCGCGGGCCGGCGAGTCCGGCTCGGTGGTCACCCTGGTCCTGCCCGAGCAGCGCCGGGACGTGTCCCGGCTGATGGCCACCGCCGGCATCCGGCCGGAGTCGGTCCAGGTGCGCCCGGGTGACGAGGCGCTGGTCCGGGTGACCGGCGCCCGCGAGCCCTCCGGCGTGCCGGTGACCATCGCCGCCCCGCCGGTGGCGGCTGGCCGGGGACGCACCGCCGGCGGTTCCGGCGGCGGCTCGGCCACCGATGGTGGCGCCCGGCCGGCGCACCGTGCGTCGGGTCGGTCCCGCCGCCCGCGCCGCCCCCGGATCGCCTGACCTTCTCCGCACGACCCGACCGACCCGCCCCGCTCCGGCTGGGCGGGTCGGTCTGTCTGCGGGGCCGCGCGGGCCTGATTGCAGTGACGGGCCTTGGCCGCGCCAAAGGCGGCGGCGTCAGCGGCAAACGGTCCGGGTCCTGGTCTGGCTCGGCGTGAGCGCGCCGCTCTCCCCGGCCCCGCGCCTGTCGCCACGATGGCCAGGAACCCCGGGGCGCGGTGGATCGACGTGCGGAGACGAGGCGCCGGCCGGTCGTCACGACCGTCCGGCCGTTCGTCTGAGTCGGTAATCAGCCTCGGCTGGGTCGGCTGGCCGACTGTGTTTCGACGAGCCGTGGTCGAAGCTGACCACCGGGGGGAAGCT
>NZ_QGKR01000078.1 GCF_003172955.1 Micromonospora acroterricola
GGCCCAGGCCGGCGCGCTGGCCGCTCTGGACGCCGACTCCCGGCTCACCCTGCGCCCGGGCCTGCGCTGGCAGCTCGCGCCACACGGGCCGGACACGGTGGCGCTGCGGCTGTTCGACCGCACCATCACGCTGCCCGCCGAGTGCGAGCCGGCGGTGCGGGCTGTGCTCACCGGCGCGGTCAGCCGGGTCGGCGACCTGCCCGGGCTGCCCGACGACGCCGACCGGCTCACCCTGGCCCGCCGGCTGCTGCGCGAGGCCGTACTCGTCCCGGAGTGAGCGCGCCTGGCCGCGAGCCCGGCGGTCGGCTCCCGGCCGTGTGATCGACGCGGGTTCGCGGTGTCCGGGCAGCGGGGTCGGCCCGGTTTCCTCGAAGTCGGGTCGATCGCGCCACGAGGCCAGCGCGCCGGTGCGCTCCGGGCCGTCGTGCCTAGCCGGCCCCGACCAGCTCGATGCGGAGGGTGTTCGTGATCTCGTCGGTCAGCTCACCCTCGACCCCGACCGAGATCGTGCCCTCGTCGGTGACGCCGAACACGAGCTCCACCGTGCCGGTCCTCAGCACAAGCGGGTCGTCGCCCGAGGTGCCGGCGGCGACCGCGGCGCGGATCGTGGTGATCGCCTCGACGAGGGTCTCCTCGACGGCGCTGTCGCGCAGCTCGTACCGGTCCTCCAGGTCCTCGGCGACGAGGGTGATGTCGATCGTGTGGGTCTTCTGCCGGGAGTGGCTGCCGCCCACCTTGACCTTCCAGCCGATCACCGGGACCCGGAAGTCCAGGCCGCCGCCCAGCTTCGTGGTGACGACCGCGCTGAGGATCAGCTGAACCGACCCGACCCGCAGGTCCCGGTCCGCGTCGGACGCCGAGATGCGGGCCTTCTTCACGGCTCTCTTCACCGCCGACACGAGTTCCTCGACGGGCACGCTGTAGTCGATCACGTCCATGGCGTAACTGCCCTTCTGCGAGTGGAGCCGGTCAGGCGGCCGTGGCGTACGGGTCGCCGTAGACGGTGTAGGCCAGCCACGTGGGGTCGAGTGGGTCGTCCTGCTGGTCCCTGCGGGCGGCGAGGGCCGCCGCGCCCAGCGTGGCGCCCTCGGCGAAGGACCGGTAGAAGGCGGTCGCGAAGCGGGCCGAGCTCTCCGACCGCACCGCCCAGAGCGTGCCGACGAACGCGCCCGCGCCGGACGACATGAACTGCTGCGCCCAGCCGAGCATCTTCGTGTACGTCGGCGCCGTGCCCGCGCTCCGGCAGGCGTTGATGAACACCAGCGGACCGGTCTCCTCCAGCAGCCTCCGGATGCTGGCCTCGGCGAGCAGGGCGGGCTTGAACCGGCCGCCGTCCATGTCGATGAACGAGCCGTCCGCCGAGAACGTGTTGTGGCAGGCGAAGTGCGTCGCGCCCAGGCTCCCGGAGTTGATCAGGGCGAGCAGCTCGTCCGCCCGGCTGATCGGTTCGCCGTCGGCCGCTCCGAGGATCGCCCGGATGGCGGCGATCTCCTCATGTGCCCCGGTGGGCGCCTTGGTCGGCACGACGAAGCGCGGGTCGCGCAGGCCGACCTTCGGTGTCAGTCGCTGGCCGTAGGTGCGGCGGACCACCGGGACCTGCTCGACGAGGAAGCCCGCGTCCTGCTGGGCGCTGAGCGGATAGAGCAGTTCCCACGGGACAACGTCGTAGTCGGTGGCGATCGTGAGGGCGCTCATGCCCGAGCCGACCTGCCAGAACTGGTCCTGGACGTCGGCGGGCACCATCTCCGACCACAGCTGGATGCCCGCCGAGCGGATGACCTCGCGGGTCATCGCCGCGCTGTAGCGCGAGCCGCCCCCGGCCAACTGTTGCAGTTCCCGGATGGCGTTCTCCACGGCGGCGTTCGGCGTGTTCGTGATCGACTCGACGACCGGGGCGAACAGCTCTCCCGCGTCGGAGCGCAGCTGGAACGTGTACCGGCTGCCGTCGAACCGCACCTCCATGGTGACCTCGCCCGGCCGTGCCCGCGGGGCGCCCAGTGGCGCCGTCTTCGGCTGCCCGTCCCGGAACGGGCCACCGGCCGCGACGGAGACCTCGACGGACACCTCGGTGAGGAAGGTGCCACCGGCCCAGGCCGTCACGTCGATGCGGTACAGCCCGGGGGTACGCGCTCCGAAGCCGAACCGGATCGGCGCCGGGTCCTCGGTCGGCATGACCAGCACGGTCTGCTGGAGCGGTCCCTCGTTGTGCAGGCCGGCGGGCGCGTGGACGGTCACGGTGACCGGTGTGCCCTCGTCGGCGACGAGGAGGTTGGCCAGCGGTGAGGTCACGGCGTCCGGGTGGACCGGTCGTCCGTCCGTGACGATCCGGACGTCGACGCTCAGGTCCCGGCCGGCGGGAACCTGGGCGGGCGCGCGTGCCACCAGCAGTCGCTCGGGTTGCCCGGCGGGGATCGGCAGCGGCAGCGGGTTCGGATGCCAGCCGGTGCCCGGAGTGGACGTCGGCTGCTCAGCGCTTCGCCACTGGTCAGCCAAGAGCAGATCGTGCGGATCCATCCGGTACGCGCCCAGGCCGAGCAGGTCGCGTCTCCTCTCCTCCCGCTCCCGCAGGTACCGGCGGCCCTGCTCATCGACGCCCAGCCGTGTGCGTACCGAGCGGAGGGTGATGCCGCCGGGGACGAGCGTGTCGCGACCGAGGTGCCGGTGGATGACCGACTCGGCCTCCAGTGCCTGGTCGATGGGGTACCGCCGGGTGATCGGCCGGAGGATCTCCAGTAGGAAGTCGCGGACCGGGACCACGGCGTTCGTGATCCCGCGTCGGACGACCTGCGCCGGGTCGGTCACCCGGAGGTCGACCGCGAGCATGGCGGTGAAGTGGTACGGGTCGTCCTTGGCGGGCAGCGTGACGTCGAGGACCACATGGTGGGCGCTGATGTCCACTTCGTAGCGGGTCGAATACCTTCGGAGAACCAGTTCGGTCCACCGCGTCGGGCGGCGAGGGTCGGCGACCTCCAGGTCACCCTCGTCGGTCGCGTAGACGACCGCCGCCGCCGCTCGGTGTGCGAAGGGTGACGTGAGCCTCGGCACCGGCTTCTCGCTGAGGATCAGCGGGACCACCGGCCCGGCACCGTCGTCCGCGCCGAATCTCGTGGCGAGGTCGTCGATCAGGCGGCGGACGTCCGCGTCGGCGGTGCGCGGGTGGATGCGCCGGTACTGCTGGTGGGCGAGCGGCCGGAGCGCGTCGGGCAGATCGGTCTCGCGGGGCGCTCGCGCGCCGTCCACCAGAACGGGAATGACCGGTATCCGCAGGTCGAGGGCGGTCTTGATCTCGCGGTGGATGTAGGAAGGACTTTCCAGCGGACCGTCCACGCCTTCGTGCCAACGCGGGCCGATCACGACGATGAGTGCCGTCGCGGCCGCCAGGCGGCGTCGGAGCCCGGTGGCGACCGGGACCGCGCGGACGACGGTGTCGCTGCCGAATCGAGCGCTCAGCGCGTCGTCGATCAGGCGTGCGGCGACGCTCTCGTCGTCGAGGCGGTAGCTGAGGAGGAAGCTCACCATTTCGCGTACCGTATCGGAGTTCCGGCGCCGAATCACCGCATCGTCCGTCGGCTATGCGACGGTCCCCCGGACAGCGCGGCGGCCGGCGTGGTCGGTGTCAGCGGCCGAGCACCAGCAGCAGCGCGGTCGCGAGCAGGCCGGCGCCGAGAACCACGGTGATCGGCCGGGGCCCGAGCACCGCGTGCCGGCGGTCGGCCAGCGCCCGTGCCGGCACCAGGCCGATCAGTGGGCCGAGCAGGGTCACCACCAGCGCCAGCACCGGCATCCCGACCGCGAGGTCACCGCCGTACCCGACGCCGAGGGCACGCGCGCCGGCGGCCAGCGCGTACGCCAGCGCGGCCCCGGCCACCCCGCAGAGCGCCAGCAGCGGGTTGACCGAGCCCGGCAGCTCACCCGGCTGCCCGGCCCGGTCGAGCAGGTCGCGGGCCCGGCCGAGCAGCAGCACCGGGTCGGTGGCGCCGCCGTTGGCCGGAACCGGCGGGCCACCGAGGCGGCGGGCGCCGGAGCCCAGCCGCTCCCGCAGCTGCTGCCACAGGTGCGCCACCTCGGCGTCGACCCGTTCCTGCTGCTCACGGGCCGCGACGAGCTCCTCCTCGGCGCGCCGCACCTGCTCGGCGGCGTCGGCGACGGCCCGGTCGGCCGCGGCGCACTGCCGCTCGTACCAGGTGTGCGCCTCGGCGCGCTGCTCGCGCACCCGGGCGGTCAGCTCCGCCAGCCGGCGCAGGTGCGCCGCGTACGTCTCACTCGTTACCGGTTGGTTCATCAGGACGGTCCATAGGGGATGATCACCTGACCGGTGCGGTGCACCGCCCGGTCGAAGAAGAGCCCACGCCACGGGCGGGGATACCAGTCCGGGCCGCCGGTGCCCGGGTAGAGCGACGAGCCCAGCTCGCCGCCGTGCGCGTCCAGTGCCACCCAGGCGCCGATCTGGTCGGTGCGGGCGGCCGGCCCGCCCAGGTCGGCGCGCATCCGGGCCACCCCTCGCCACCAGGCCAGCACGTGGGTCCGCCGCTCTGGCCCGTCGTGCAGGATCCGACGCAGGTGCTCCAGCCCGGTACGCCGGCCCGCCCGCGCGGCCAGCGCACCGGCCGCCGCGTCGACCGCGAACAGCAGCAGGTAGTGCGGGCTGCCCGGGCCGGTCAACCCGTCGGCCGTCTCGGACATCAGCTCACCGACGGTCTCCTCGTCGTACCAGGCGGCGTCGTCGGCCAGGTCGTCGTAGAGCGCGCGGGCCATCGGGTCGGCGTCCGGGTCCAGGCAGGCGATGGAGAACCGGGCCGTGCCCGGCGGGTGCTGGCGGGCGAGCGACCGGGCGGCCGCGTCCAGCACCGCGCACGCCTCGTCGACCCGGGTGCCCAGCACCGCGAGGTTGCGCCCGGGAGCGCGTGGCAGCCGCAGCGCGGCCGAACGGGACTGCACGTCGATGATCTCGCCGAGCAGGGCCACCGGGCTGCGCGGCGCGCTCCCGTCCGCCGGCGCCTCCAGCGCCCGGAAGTCCGGGGCGTCCGCCAGCCGGGGGATCGCGTCGCCGTCGAAGAGCCGGGCCGGCGCCGCGTCGGGCGGACGCATCCGCCACAGCCGGTTCTGCAGGCCGCTCCACGTCTCCCAGTCGCTGGCCGACGGGATCCGGGCGATCTCGTTGCCCTCCACCATGCCGGACTCGGCGTTGACCACCGCGTGCCAGCGGGGCAGGGACTGCGCCGCGTCGTTGCGCTCGGCGAGGATCCGCAACGCCTTGGGCAGCGCGATGCGCAGGGTGAACTGGGCGACCAGCGCCGGACGACCCCACAGCGCCTCGATGCCGCGGACGTCCTGCGAGGCGAGCACCAGGTGGATGCCCTGGGACCGGCCGCGCCGGGCCAGGTCCTCCAGCAGGTCCGCCGCCTCGCGTGCCACCGCGTCCCGCCCGGCCAGCAGCATCTGGAACTCGTCGACCACCGCCACGATGCGCGGCCAGTGCCCGGTGGGGTCGACCGCCCGCAGCTCGGCCAGCTTGGTCACCTCGTGCTTCTTGGCGGCGTCGGCCCGCCGGCGCAGCTCCTCGGCGAGGAACCGCAGCAGCGCCAGCCCGAACTCCCGGTCGGTGTTCACGTTGATCCCGACCAACCGCATGTGCGGCAGCCAGCTCGGGTCGCGCCGGCCCTTCGCGAACCGGGCGAAGGACACCCCCTCCTTGAAGTCCAGGAGGTAGAACTCCAGCTCGGCGGGGGAGTAGCGGGCTGCCAGCGCGCCGATCCAGGCGAAGATCAGGTTGGTCTTGCCGGTGCCGGACGGCCCACCGATCAGCGCGTGCGGCGGGTAGTCGCCCAGCGTCAACCGCACCGGCCGGCCCTGCGGCCCCTCGCCGATGGGCGCGGTGAGCCCGCTGGCCGAGTCCTCCCGCCACATGAGCTCCGGTGGCGGCAGCAGGTCGCTGAACGGGGTCGGCGGCGGGCCGGCGTTCACCCGCGCGGCGATCTCCCGGCAGGTCTCGGTGACCAGCGTCGCGGGTGGCGGTGGGTCCAGCCGGACCGGCAGGCCGGACGGGCCACCGATCTGGGCGCCGGACGTCTCGGCCACCACCCGGGTCACCGCGGGATCCTCCGGCAGCGGCACGCCACGGACCACCAGGTGCACTCCGCAGGCCACGCCGGCCCGCACCACCCGGTCCAGCTGACCACGCTCGTGCCGGTTCAGCTCGTCGCCGCCGAGCAGCACCGCCACCCGCCACGGCTCCGGACGGCGGCCGGTCGCCGCGGCCAGCTCCCGCAGCGAGGCGTACTCGCCGGCCAGCACGGTCTCGTTGATCCGGCGGATCTGCTCGACCAGGTCGTCCAGCAGCGGGCCCAGCCCACCGGGACCGACGAACGTGAGCAGCCCCGCGGTGCCCAGCGGGGCGAACCCGGCCAGGCCGCCGCCGAGGTGCTCCGGGTCGTACCCGATCAGCCGTACCGCCCCCGGGTCGGCGCGGCCGACGGAGCGCAGCAGCAGCGCGGCCACCACGGCGTCGCAGCCGGCGCGATCGCCGCCGGAGAGGTGCACGTGCCCGGCGTCGAGCAGCGGCACCAGCGCGGGCACCGGGTCGACGTCGTCGATGCGGACCGTGCCGACACGCAGCGCGCCGGGCGGCTCGGCCCGCCGCGCGGGTGTGGGCGCCCATCCCGGCCAGTCGGCGCCGGCACACCCGGGCGCCTCCCGG
>NZ_QGKR01000077.1 GCF_003172955.1 Micromonospora acroterricola
GCGGCATGGCGACGCGGCCCAGCGCCGCTGGGCCGCCGGCCTGTGTCGCAGCGCCGCTGGGCCGCGTCGCCATGCCGCTGGGCCGCCGCAGCGCCGCCGGGCCCCGGAATGATCGCGCTCGATCATGGAACCAGTGGTCTCGAAGCCCCCGGATGCCCCTACTTCCTGGATCGAGCACGATCTTGCCGGGCGGCGCGCCGCTGCACCGGGAGCCGGAGGCGAGCAGGGCGTCGCCCCTGCTCGCCCCCGGTGCCGCAGCTGCTGCTCGCGCCGGCAAGATCTACACAAGATCAGGGATGTTGGTGCCTCCCGCGCGTCGGAGGCACCAACATCGGGGAAGTTGTGCGGATCTTGGCCTGGGCCCGGACCTGAGAGTGGGCGAGGGCGTGAGGGCTAGGGCGCGGAAGGCGTCGAGCGGGGCGAGGGCGCGCCCGATGCCGGTCAGTGCAGGGAAGCTCGGGCGGAGAACGCGATGCTGGCGAGCAGGAAGCCGCCGTTGACGATCGTGAACGCGACGATCACCCAGAGGACCAGCGCCGGGGCCACGGCCAGCACCAGGGCGGCCACGAAGATCACGGCGCCGTAGTCGCGGACCAGCTTCACCAGGCGGACCGGCAGTGAGGTCGAGGTGACCATGCTGGCCGCGTTGGGGCCGGCCTGCATGACCGACGTGACGAGGTTGACCATCCAGGTGCCGGCGAAGGTCGCCACCAGCCAGGTCGGGGTCGAGGGCTCCTGCGCCACCGCGGTGGCGGCGAGCGCGGCCACCAGGGCGATCTGCGCGGCCACGTCGCAGAGCACGTCGACCCGGGCGCCGGCCGCGTTGCCCTGGCTGGTCACCCGTGCCAGCTGCCCGTCCGCGCAGTCCAGGGAGTACGCCACCTGCCAGCCCACCAGGGCGAGGAGGCCGACCACCCAGGCCGGTACGTCACCGTCGGCGACCGGACCGGCGAGCGCGACCACGGTGACCGAGGTGGCCAGCCCGAGCACCAGGTTGGTGATCGTCAACGCGGTGGGGCGAAGCCCGAGGCGCTGGGCGACGAGCGCGAAGACGGCACCCAGCCACTGGCTGATCGACTCGCTGAAGAGGCCGCCGCCCCGGTTCACCCGGTGGAAGTCGGCGATGGTGGGACGGGGGTCAGCCAAGCTGGTCGCGGATTGCACCGGCGTAGTCTGCCAGCCGCTCCCGCGTCTCGGTAGGCGACAACGCCAGGTGTTCGAGGATCGTGTACCGGTCCGGCCGGGTACGCGGCGCGAACTGCACCGCCTCGACGAACTGGTCGTCGGTGAGCGCCACCTCGCCGGGGAGCCGGGGCAGACCGTGCCGGGCCAGGCAGGCCGACATTTCCCCGAAGCGGCGCAGGTCCCCGCGTAGCCAGGTGCAGAACAGCGCGCCCAGGCCGGCCAACTCGCCGTGCGAGGAGGTGCCGGGGAAGAGCGCGTCGACGGCGTGCATGATCTCGTGGCAGCCGCCGCTGGACGGGCGGCTGGTGCCGCACACGGCCATGGCCAGGCCACTGGAGATCAACGCCTCGGCCAGCACGGTGACGAAGGCGTCGTCGCTCATGTCGCCCGGGTGGTTGAGCACCGCTTCGGCGCCCGCCCGGGCCAGCGACGCGGCCAGCCCGTCGACTGGCTCGCCGCGTACCTGGCGAGCCAGCTCCCAGTCGGCCAGCGCGCTGATGTTGCTGATCACGTCACCGATGCCGGCCCGGTTGTGCCGGTCCGGGCCGCTCTCCACGAAGTCCAGGTCGACGATCACCGCGATGGGGATGTGCACCCCGTAGGAGCCCTTGATCCCGTCGGTGATGAGGCTGGCCACCGGTGAGGCGATGCCGTCGTTGGCGAGGCTGGTCGCCACCGACACCATCGGGAGACCCCGTCGGGTCGACGCGTACTTGGCGACGTCTATCGTCTTGCCGCCCCCGATGCCGACGACCGCGTCGTACGAGCGGGCGCGGAGTTTTCCACCGAGGTCGTCGGCGGCGTCCAGGGTCCCCCCGGAGACCGTGAACACGTCGGCCGTACGCAGCGACGGTCGGATCAGCTCCGCGATCTGGGCACCCTGTCCGGGGCCGACCACGACCGCCACGTCACCGCCGGCGGAGATCCGACCGTCGGCCAGGATCGCGCCCAGGTCGGCGACCGCCCCACGTCGCACGTCGATGTGCAGCGGGGTGAGGACGCTCCGCGCTAGTAGCGGCACGCGATCTCCCGGGCGCGGGCCAGGTCGGCGTGGTTGTCGACCTCGACCCAGGGCACGTCGCCGATGGGGGCCGCCCGCACCTCTCCGCCCCGGTCGGCGAACTCCTGGTAGCCGTCCTCGTAGTACAGGTTCGGGTCGCGCCGCCAGGTGGCCTCCAGCGCGTCGGCGAGGGCGTCGGCGACCTGCGGCTCGATCAGCGTGGCGCCGATGTACTCCCCGTACGCCTCGCCGGGGTTCATGAGCTTGGTGATCCGGGTGAGCTGGCCGGCGGCGTCGAAGGTGGTCTTCATCTCCTCCTCGGCCAGCGGCTTGAGCGTGTCCACGGCGAGCAGGATGCCCGGGCCGCGCTCGGCGAGCAGGGTCTTCTCCACGCTCACCGGGTGCACGGTGTCCCCGTTGACCAGCAGCACCCCGCGCGCGAAGTGCTCCCGGGCCAGCCAGAGGGAGTAGGCGTTGTTCCACTCCTCGGCCTTGTCGTTGTGCACCAGGGTGAGCGTGACGCCGTACCGCTTCTCCAGGTCGGCCTGCCGGTCGCGGACCGTGTCCGCCGCGTACCCGACCACGATGACGATCTCGGTGAGCCCGACCTCGGCCAGGTTGCCCAGCGCGATGTCCAGGATCGTGGTCTCCCCGTCCACCGGCACCAACGCCTTGGGCAGCATGTCGGTGTACGGGCGCAGCCGGCGCCCTGCCCCGGCCGCGAGCACCATCCCGATCATCGGACATCCTCCCTCGTGCTGCTCCCCGTTCCCGGTGGAGGATAGCCCCGGGTGGACGGGTCGCTCCGGCCAACCGGGTCAGCCGGGCAGTGCCGCCGGGTCAGCCGGGCAGTGCCGCCAGGTCGGCGAGCATGGTCAGCCGCTCCTCCGCGCTGAGCACCGCGTACGGGCCGGCGGCCCGGCGGTCGGTCTCCAGTTCGATGGCGAGCCGCTCGGGGCCGGCCGGCAGGGCGGCGACGCTGGAGGCGGTGTGCCCGGCGGCGGTCCAGGCGGCGGCGTGCGCGTCGGCCCGGTGGCAGCGCAGCGTGCCGAGCCGGTTGAGCAGCAGCACGCCCGGCGGGGTGCCGTCCGGCTCGTACGGGGGCGCCAACGCGGCGAAGGCCGAGCCGCCCCGGTCCCCCTCCTCGTCGGCCAGCACCAGGGCGTACGCCAGCAGCCGGCCCAGCGCCGCGACCAGCCGCGACACCCGGTCGTCATGCCCGGCCCACAGCTCCTCGGTGACCTCGGCGTGCACCTGGTACAGCTCGGCGAGGAACGCGGCGCCCCGCTCGGTGGCGGAGAGCGCGCCGTCCGGGCGGCGGTGGATCATGCCGTGCGCCACCTGCTTGTCCACGGCCCGCTGGCAGGCGACCGGGTCGCGGTACCGGGTGATCGCCGCGAACCCCGGCTCGTCCACCGTGCCGCCGGGCGCGGCCAGCCGGGTGCGCAGGTCCACCAGGAAGCCGCTCGCGGCCGGCCCGCCGTACCGCTGGCTCAGCTCCGCGCCACCGCCGTCCCGCCCGGCCAGCATGCCCGCGACGAAGGCGCGGTCGACGGCCGGGGCGAGCAGCCCGGCGAACCGGTGGGGCGCCAGCTCGACGGTGTTCACAGACCTATCGACCGCAGGACGCCGAAGCCCTCCTCCGCGATCCGCCTGATCAGGCCGTCGTTGACGTCGCGGTTCTCGTCCAGCAGGGTCACCTCGTGCTCGGCCAGCCAGCGGTACTCGGTGTGCTTGCCGGCCTCCAGCCTCGGGTGGGCCAGGTCGCCGTCCACGCGGACCAGGAAATCGTGCTCGATCCGGGCCAGGCCGTCGTCGCCCACGTAGTGGTATTCGCCCACCTGACCGAGGACGTGTGAGAGGAACCAGCCGGTCTCCTCGGTGACCTCCCGGCGGAGCGCCTCGTCGATCTCCTCGCCGGGCTCCAGGTGGCCGCCGACGATGTCCCAGCAGTTGGGAAAGAGGCGTCGGTGCGGCGAGCGGCGCTGAAAAAAGATGCGGCCGTCGTGGTCGACGATCAGCGCGCCGGCGCAGCGCAGGGGCTCGGTGGACACCGTCCGACAGTAGCGAGCGGACCCGAGCATCGGCGATGCCCGGTCTTGTCCAGGAAACATTCACCGACCACCATGTCGGTACCGGATGCCACCGTCCCAAAGGGGTGATGCGTGATGCAGGTACGGGAAGCGATGTCCAGCCAGGTTCTCGTCGTCGGTCCGGAGCACACGCTCCGCCAGGCGGCGCGGATGATGTCGGCCCGCGGTGTCGGGTCGGCGGTCGTGATCGACCCGGACTCCGAGGGGGTCGGGATCATGACCGAACGCGACGTGTTGAAGGCTATCGGCGCCGGCCTGGACTGCGACGTGGAACGCACGGGCGCCCACCTGACCTGGGACGTGGTCTACGCCGGGCCGGAGTGGACGGTGGCCGAGGCGGCCGCCGCGATGGCCCGGGGCGGGTTCCGGCACCTGGTGGTGCTGGACGGCCGCGAGGTCGCCGGGGTGATCTCCGTCCGGGACATCATGCGCGTCTGGGCCGACGCGCAACTGGTCGTCCCGACGAGCTGACCGGCCGTCGACCGGCCGGGGCAGGTGTGCCGACCGGATCGACGGGTAAGGATCCCCTACGGGCGCGGAGGTGCCGTGGTCCGTGGGGGAGGTCCCGATGCGCGACGCGGAGCGCCTGATCGAGCAGCAGTACGCGATGCTCCTGCGTCGGGACGTGGCCCGGCTGCCGGATCTCTACGCCCCGGAGGCGTTCTACGCCATGCCGGGTGTAACGGTCCGCCCGATCGAGCTGCCCGCGCTGCTGCGGACCTGGACCGGCGCCTTCCCGGACCTGCGGGTCGACCCGCTGGGCGCGGTGCGCACCGCTGGTGGCGCCGCCGTGGAGCTGCGCCTGACCGGCAGCCACTCCGGCACCCTGCACTCGCCGTTCGGCACCGTCGCACCGACCGGCCGCACGGTGAGCTGGGAGGTGGCCGACGTGGTCCGGGCCCGCCGCGGGCGGATCGTCGCCTGGCGGTCCTACTTCGACTGGAGCCAGCTCCTCGACGCGCTCGGCGTGCAGATGGAGGGACTTTCCCGCGCGGCGCAGCACGACTCGCTCGCCCTTCCGGTCTGATCTGACGCCGACCGGTGGACCGGGGTCACCCGACCCGGTGGCTCAGGATGCGGACATCGCCGTGCCGTCCGCGCGCCCCCCGCCGCCGCCCGTACGCTCAACATCCATGACCGCCGAGCAGCTGATCTCCTTCGCCCGTGGGGCTCCCTCGCTGGACATCGTCGATGTCGAGGGGCTCAAGGCCGCCGCCGTCCGCGCCTTCGACGCCGACCCCGCGGGGGTCACGGCCTACGGCACCTCCGTCGGCTACCTTCCGCTGCGGAAGTGGATCGCCGAGAAGCACGGGGTCGAGGCCAACCAGGTGCTGGTCACCAACGGGTCGCTCCAGGCCGACGCGTTCCTCTTCGACCACCTGGTCCGCCCGGGCGACTCGGTGGTGGTGGAGCGCCCGACGTACGACCGGACGCTGCTCAACCTCCAGCGGATGGGCAGCGAGCTGCACGGCGTCTCGGTCCAGCCGGACGGCCTGGACACCGCCGAGCTGCGCAAGCTGCTGGAGTCCGGGGTCCGGCCCCGGCTCGCGCACGTCATTCCGAACTACCAGAACCCGGCCGGCATGACGCTCTCCCTGGAGAAGCGCCGGGAGTTGCTCGACCTGGCCGCCGAGTACGAGTTCACGATCTTCGAGGACGACCCGTACGCGGACATCCGGTTCCGGGGCGACGCGCTGCCGTCGATGCTCTCGCTCGACACCCGCAACGTGGTGGTGCACGCGTCGAGCTTCACCAAGACGGTGTGCCCGGGCGTGCGGGTCGGCTACCTGGTCGGCCCGGCGGACCTGATCGCCGACATCGCCAAGAACGCGACCAGCCTCTACATCTCGCCCGGCATGGTGTCCCAGGCGATCGTGCACCAGTTCTGCGTCTCGGGCGACATCGACCGCTCGGTCGAGACCGTCCGGGCGGCGTTGGGCGAGCGGGTGGCGGTGCTCGCCGAGTCGCTGCGCCGACACCTGCCGCAGGCCCGGTTCGTGGAGCCCGACGGCGGCTACTTCCTCTGGGTGGAGTTCCCGGACGACGTGCTGGTCGACCGGCTCGCCCCGGCGGCGGCCGAGCGCGGGGTCGCCGTGGTGAAGGGCAGCGACTTCATGGTGGACGGCGGGCAGCACGCTCTGCGGTTGGCCTACTCGGCGGTCACCGCCGACCGGATCGACGAGGGTGTCCGCCGGCTCGCGGCGGCCGTCGAGGCGGTCCGCAGCTGAGGTTACTGTCGGGTTTCTGACAAAACGACGATGCCGGCCGCTCGGGGACTCCCGTCCGAGCGGCCGGCGGCTCACAATGCTGCGAGCGTCACCCATCAGGTGTAGTGGAGATCACGCCCGGTCCCGGGCCGTCCCCCACCCTGGGTGACGCGTGCAGCACAACCC
>NZ_QGKR01000074.1 GCF_003172955.1 Micromonospora acroterricola
ACACGAGCCTTATCGTCGGCAGCGTCAGATGTGGATAAGAGACAGGGACCGGTGGGGCGGGCTCGCGCAGCGCATAGGCTGAGCGGATGGTTGATCGCACCCATTCCGGTCCGAGCGAGGCGAGTGTGCGGCGGGCCCTGGGCCGGGCCGCGACCGGGCGGGCGTTGGACGTCGACGAGGCGGCGGCGCTGCTCTCCGCCCGCGGCGACGCGCTCGACGAGTTGCTCGGGGTGGCCGGTGGGATCCGCGACGCCGGGCTGCGTGAGGCTGGCCGGCCCGGCGTGGTCACGTACTCGAAGAAGGTCTTCATCCCGCTGACCCGGCTCTGTCGGGACCGCTGCCACTACTGCACGTTCGCCACGGTGCCGCACCGGCTGCCGGCGCCCTTCCTGGATCGGGACGAGGTGCTGGCCATCGCACGGGCGGGCGCCGCCCAGGGCTGCAAGGAGGCCCTGTTCACCCTGGGCGACCGGCCGGAGGAGCGCTGGCCGGCGGCCCGGAGCTGGCTCGACGAACGCGGCTACGACTCCACCCTGGACTATCTGCGCGCCTGCGCGGTCGCGGTGCTGGAGGAGACCGGGCTGCTGCCGCACCTCAACCCCGGGGTGTTGTCGTGGTCGGAGCTGCAACGGCTCAAGCCGGTCGCGCCGAGCATGGGCATGATGCTGGAGACCACGGCGACCCGGCTCTGGTCCGAGCCGGGCGGTCCGCACTTCGGCTCCCCGGACAAGGAGCCGGCGGTCCGTCTGCGGGTGCTCGACGACGCGGGCCGGGTGGGCGTGCCGTTCACCACCGGCATCCTGATCGGCATCGGGGAGACCCCGGCCGAGCGGGTGGACGCGCTCTTCGCGATCCGCCGGGCGCACCGGGAGTACGGGCACCTCCAGGAGGTGATCGTGCAGAACTTCCGCGCCAAGCCGGACACCGCGATGCGCGGCATGCCCGACGCCGAGCTGCACGACCTGGCCGCGACGGTGGCGGTGGCCCGGCTGCTGCTCGGCCCGAAGGCCCGCATCCAGGCACCGCCGAACCTCATCGCCGGCGAGTACGACCTGCTGCTGCGGGCCGGCATCGACGACTGGGGAGGGGTTTCCCCGCTCACCCCGGACCACGTCAACCCGGAACGCCCGTGGCCGCAGATCGAGGAGCTGGCCCGGCACACCGAGCTGGCGGGGTTCACGCTGCGGGAGCGGCTGACCATCTACCCCGAGTACGTGCGCGCGGGTGACCCATGGCTCGACCCACGGCTGCTGCCGCACGTCGGCGCCCTGGCCGATGCGACGACGGGAATGGCGGTCGAGTCGGCCATGCCGCAGGGCCGGCCCTGGCAGGAGCCGGACGAGGTGTTCGGCGGGCGGACCGACCTGCACGCCACCATCGACACCACCGGCCGTAGCGAGGATCGGCGGGGCGACTTCGACAGCGTCTACGGGGACTGGGCGGAGGTGGCCACGAAGGTGACCGCCGGGCCGACCGCCGCCGCCGGCGACCACGATCTGCGGGCCGGGCTGCGGCTCGCCGCCGACGACCCGGCCGCGCTGCTGGAGCCGGCGCACACCGATGCGGCTCTGGCGTTGTTCGGTGCGGACGGGCCGGCGCTGGACGCGTTGTGCCGGCTCGCCGACGACGTGCGCCGGGACGCGGTCGGCGACGACGTCACCTACGTGGTCAACCGCAACATCAACTTCAGCAACGTCTGCTATGTCGGCTGCCGGTTCTGCGCCTTCGCGCAGCGTGAGCGGGACGCCGACGCGTACCGGCTCTCCGTCGAGCAGGTCGCCGACCGGGCCGAGGAGGCCTGGGCGGCCGGCGCCAGCGAGGTCTGCCTCCAGGGCGGCATCGACCCTAAGATGCCGGTCACCGGGTACGCCGACATCGTGCGTGCGATCAAGGCCCGGGTGCCCGAGATGCACGTGCACGCGTTCTCGCCCATGGAGATCGTCACCGCCGCCGCGAAGGCGGGCGTGCCGGTCCGTGAGTGGTTGACGCAGCTGCGCGAGGCGGGGCTGGACACCATCCCGGGCACCGCCGCGGAGATCCTCGACGACGACGTGCGCTGGGTGTTGACCAAGGGCAAGCTCCCGGCCGCCGCCTGGGTCGACGTGGTCAGCACCGCCCATGAGCTGGGCATCCGGTCCAGCTCCACCATGATGTACGGCCACGTCGACCACCCCGGGCAGTGGCTGGCGCACTTCCGGGTGCTGGCCGGTGTGCAGGACCGCACCGGCGGCTTCACCGAGTTCGTCGCGCTGCCGTTCGTGCACACCAACGCCCCGATCTACCTGGCCGGCATCGCCCGGCCCGGGCCGACCTGGCGGGAGAACCGGGTGGTGCACGCGATGTCCCGGCTGCTGCTGCACGGCCGGATCGACAACATCCAGTGCTCCTGGGTGAAGCTCGGCGACGAGGGCACGGTGGCGATGCTCCAGGGCGGCTGCAACGACCTGGGCGGCACCCTGATGGAGGAGACCATCTCCCGGATGGCCGGCTCGGGCAACGGCTCGGCGCGGACCGAGGAGCAGTTGCGGGCCATCGCCACGGCAGCCGGCCGCCCGGCCCGCAAGCGCACGACCGCGTACGGTCACGTCCGGCCCTGAGGTCGAACCTTTCCCCGCCGCCGGCCGTACCACGCGGTGCCGGCGGCGGTCGCGGCGAGGACCGCCGCCGGTGTCCCCCAGGGGCCCGGCGGCGTCGGTAGGCGGCACCGGACCCGTCCGTCCCCGCGGGCGCGTTCGCGCCACCGCCGGAAAGGTTGCCCATGACCAGTGATCAGCGGAAGCGGCCCTGGCCGCGACTGACCCGCCGACAGACGTTGACCGCCGCGGCCAGCGCCACCCTCGGCGCCGCCGCGCTCACCGTGCCAGGCCTGTCGGCCGCGCAGAACGCTCCGGGCGGGGACGGCAGGGCCGACGACCCCATCGTCGTCCACCTGCGGGACGCCGCCTCCGGAACGATGGACGTCTTCGTCGGTGACTCCCGGATCGAGGTACGCGACCGCGGCCTGGCGGATCGGCTGCGGCGCGCCGCCCGACGCTGACCCACGCTCCGCCCGCCATCCTGTCCCCGCCCAGTGAGGTTGGTCCGCCATGTCTTCCCACCGCGAGGCCCCGGAGATAGCCAAGGATCCGGTCGCCGACAGCTCCGACCTGTACGCGTTCGTCAGCCCCGACAAGCCCGACTCGGTCACGCTGATCGCCAACTACGTGCCGTTGCAGCTCCCCTCCGGGGGCCCGAACTTCTTCGAGTTCGGTGACGACGTGCGGTACGAGATCCATATCGACAACGACGGCGACGGCCGTCCGGATGTCACCTACCGGTTCGAATTCACGACCGAGATCACCAACCCGAACAGTTTTCTCTACAACACCGGCCCGATCGACTCACTGGACAGCGAGAACTGGAACCGGCGGCAGTTCTACAGCCTGACCCGGGTCGCCGACGGGCGGGAGCACCGGTTGGCGCACAAGCTGCCCTGCCCGCCGTGCAACGTCGGCCCGCTGTCCACCCCGAAGTACGCGGAGCTGGTCCGGCAGGCCACCTACTCGCTCTCCACGGGGGAGCGGGTCTTCGCCGGGCAGCGCGCGGACGGCTTCTTCGTCGACCTCGGGGCGATCTTCGACCTCGGCACGCTGCGGCCGTTCCAGCAGCTGCACGTGGCCGGCAAGAAGGTCTTCAAGGCCGAGGGGGAGCCGGTCAACGCCACCGACCGGATGAACGTGCACAGCATCGCCGTGCAGGTGCCGCTGGGCCGGGTGCGCCGGCGCGCCAACCGGTACGGCGCGGCCGACCGCGCGTCGGTGATCGGCGTGTGGACGTCGGCGTCCCGCCGGCAGGTCCGGGTGCTCGGCGACCGGGCGGCCGCGGACACTGCCGCCGGCCCGTTCACCCAGGTCTCCCGGCTGGGCAATCCGCTGTTCAACGAGGTCATCGTCCCGATGTCCAAGAAGGACCTGTGGAACTCCCTGCCTCCGTCGGAGGACAAGCGGTTCGCGCAGTTCGTCGAGCAGCCGGAGCTGGCCGCGTTGCTGCCGGCGCTCTACCCGGACGTCTTCCCCAACCTGGACAAGCTCACCAGGGCCAAGAAGGCCCGGGCGGACCTGGTGGCGATCCTGCTCACCGGCGTGCCGGTTGGGCTGATCGACGGCTTCACCAACGCGACCGGCGACGTGCAGGCCGACATGCTGCGGCTGAACACCGCGATCCCGCCCAGCCCGCGCCCGGACCGGTTCGGCGTGCTCGGCGGCGACCTGGCCGGCTTCCCGAACGGGCGGCGGGTCGGCGACGACGTGGTCAGCATCGCGCTGCGCGCCATCGCCGGGCTGACCGTCCCGCTCGTGGACAAGACGTTCCGCCCGGACGCGGCGGCCGCCGCGGTCACCCCGGGGCTGAGCGCCGCCGACGTGACCGCACCGTTCCTCCCGAACTTCCCCTACCTGGGTACGCCGTACGACGGGTTCAACAACCCGCCGGCGTCGTCCTGACGGCGCGGGGGAGGCGCGCATGCACGAGCACGCGTACGGGCCGTCGGAAACCGGGAGCGTCGTCCTCGATCTGGGTGGTGAGACCGGCGCCCTGATCGTCCACACCGGTCGAGATCTGCACGGCCGCGAGATCGAGATCAGCCGGGGCGATGACCGGCGGACACATTCGGCGGTGCGGGAACGTCGGGTGCGGGACGGCTCGTTCCACAGCGCGGTCTACCCCGATCTGCCCGCCGGCGTCTATACCGTCTGGTGGGACGAGAATACGCCCGCCGGGACAGTTTCTGTCCATGGTGGAGCAATAGCCGAGTTCGTATGGCCGAGCAGCGGTTTCGGGGTCCGCTCCTGACCGCATCGCACCAGTTCACCCGGCGCGCCCCGTCCACATTGTGGACGGGGCGCGTGCGGTGTCCGCCGCTCGGCGGGCGGTCCGGGCCGAGCCGCGTTAACCTGTCCCCCACCAAGATCAGCTTTCGCGGGAGGGGTCGTCCGGTGTTCCTGGTACGTCGCGGGGGCGACCTGCCGAGGGAGCGCCACGGGAGAAAAGTCGGGCAACTCGCCGGAGAGGGCGTTACTCGGCCGGGGTCTGAATCGATAGGGCAGGTTGCGAGGCTGGACGGTCCGAGTGGCCGGCCGGGGGTGTCGGGAGGGCGACTCCATTATCAAGTTTGGCTTGACGGCGCACGCATTACACGCGTGTAATTTGAATGGGGTTGTTCGCACGGAACGCAACAAAACGGGACCGGACGGACAAGCACGCCTTTCGCGTGGGGGGTTGCAGCGGCGATGACGCCGGTGCGCGACAAGGAGGCATTTGATGGACGGCCAGCTTGAGGTGGCCGACCTGCTCGGAAACGCGCCGGAGTGGCAGGAGCGGGCGCTGTGCTCGCAGACCGACCCCGAGGCGTTCTTTCCCGAGAAGGGCGGCTCGACCCGCGAGGCGAAGCGGATCTGCTCGCGGTGCGAGGTCAAGACCGAATGCCTCGAATACGCTCTCGGTCACGACGAGCGGTTCGGCATCTGGGGTGGGCTCTCCGAGCGGGAGCGGCGCAAGTTGAAGCGGCGGGCCGCCTGAGCGGTGCGGAGTCAGGGCGGTGGGGGCCGCCCGGGCTCGCCGGCGCGGGGACGGCTCAGGCCAGCTCGTCGGGGTCGACCCCGAGCAGGTTCGCCACCTGTTCGATGATCACGTCATGCACGAGGTCGGCGAGGTCCTCGCGGTCCATCGCCCGGAACTCCAGAGGCCGCCGGTACAGCACGATCCGCGGCGGCACCTCCTGCCGGCCGGGGCGGCCGGGCAGCAGCCGGGCCAGCGGGACCTCGCCGTCCTCCAGCACGTCGGAGTCGTAGACGTTCAGATCCGGCGGGACGTCCTCGACCGCGAACTCGACGCCGGCCAGCTCCTTGGCGAACCGCCGTTCCAGCGTCTCGACGGTGTCCAGGACCAGGTCGTCGAAGACCTCCGCCTTGGTCCGCGCCAGGGGCACCGTCGCCGGCACCAGCCGCCCGCGCAGGCCGCGGCCGTGCCGGTCGCGGTGAGCGCGCCGGCCGGAACCGGGGCGGCGGTGTTCCGGGCTCGTCATGAGGCAAAGGGTAGCCCCCGCGCCGGGCTGGTCAGCGGCAGCGCCGCTCCCGTGGCGCGGCGTGCGCCGGACGGGTGGATTGTGATCACCACGACGGGCGTGTCGCAACGCGAAGCGATGCGCCGGACCCGGTAATGGAGATACCCTGCCGCCGTGAGGTCACCACGGCGCTGCTCCCGTAACGGCTGCCCCCGGCAAGCGGTCGCCACATTGACCTATGTCTACAACGAGTCGACGGCGGTGGTGGGTCCGCTGGCGGCGTTCGCCGAGCCGCACACGTACGACCTGTGTGAGCCGCACGCCCGCAGCCTGACCGCGCCGCGGGGCTGGGACGTGGTCCGCCACGAGGGCGAGTTCGAGCCCCCGCCGCCCACCACCGACGACCTGGTCGCGCTGGCCGAGGCGGTCCGCGAGGCCGCCCGCCCGGCCC
>NZ_QGKR01000188.1 GCF_003172955.1 Micromonospora acroterricola
GTGGCAGGTCCGTGGCGCCGCCCGGACGGCGCCACGGACCTGCCACCGGGCTTCGACCCGCGGGCACGGCGGCTGTTCGCCCGCGCCGCGGTGCTGGACCGCGTGCTCGCGCTGGCCGGGCACGCCGCGCCCGGTGGCGCGATCAACAACTACGAGGCGCAGCAGCGCGACGCCGCGCTCCGCCCGCTCACCACGGCCTGCCGGCAGGCGCTGGTGGCCGCCTGCAACGCCCCACTGCGCTTCTGACGGGAGGCAACCATGGTCGGCACCGCGGTCTTTCTGCTGTTCGCCGCCGCCGAGATGCTGTTCTTTGTCTGGATGATCATCGTGGTACGCGGGCAGCACCGTCGCATGGCGGCCCGCCGAGGCCGGTCGCTCAGACCTCGTCAAGCAGGTCCGCGACCGAGTTGATGATCCGGGACGGGCGGTACGGGTAGCGCTCCGCCTCGGTGCGGCTGCTGATCCCGGTGAGCACCAGGATCGTCTCCAGCCCGGCCTCCAGACCGCAGAGGATGTCGGTGTCCATCCGGTCGCCGATCATCGCGGTGCTTTCCGAGTGCGCGTTGATGGTGTTCAACGCCGAGCGCATCATCATCGGGTTCGGCTTGCCGACGAAGTACGGCTCCACCCCGGTCGCCTTGGAGATCATGGCGGCGACCGAGCCGGCGGCGGGCAGCGCGCCCTCCACCGACGGGCCGGTGACGTCGGGGTTGGTGCAGATGAACCGGGCCCCGTCGTTGATCAGCCGGACCGCCTTGGTGATCGCCTCGAAGCTGTAGGTGCGGGTCTCGCCGAGCACGACGTAGTCGGGGGCGAAGTCGGTGAGCACGTAGCCGACCGCGTGCAGGGCCGTGGTCAGCCCGGCCTCCCCGATCACGTACGCGGTGCCGCCCGGCCGCTGGTCGGCGAGGAACTGGCCGGTGGCCAGCGCGGAGGACCAGATCGACTCCTCCGGCACGTCCAGCCCCATCCGGCTCAGCCGGGCCGTGAGGTCCCGCGGCGTGTAGATCGAGTTGTTGGTCAGCACCAGGAACGGCTTGCCGGACGAGCGCAGCCGGTTGATGAACTCCGGCGCGCCGGGCACCGGCTGGCCCTCGTGCACGAGCACGCCGTCCATGTCGGTCAGCCAGCTCTGCACGGGCTTGCGGTCATGCATCGGTGATCCCCGGGGTCTCGGTGGGCGGGTGGGCGGTCAGGGACGGCGGGTCGGCACGCAGCAGACGGTGGGACAGGTGTCCCACATCGGCAGCTCGCCGAGGCGGCGGCGCAGTTGCGCGCCGTCCGGGTCGATCCGCTCGGTGACCAGCTCGCGCACCATGGTCACGAAGCGCGGGTCGGTGCCCGGGGTGCCGGCCCGGACGAAGTCCAGGCCCAGCTGCTTGGCGGTTTCCAGCGCCTCGGTGTCCAGGTCCCACACCACCTCCAGGTGGTCGGAGACGAACCCGATCGGGCTGACCACCACGCCGGTGGTGCCGCCCTCGGCGAGGGTGGCCAGGTGGTCGTTGATGTCCGGCTCCAGCCACGGCACCTGCGGCGGGCCGGAGCGGCTCTGCCACACCAGGTCGTACGGCAGGTCGGGGGCGGCGGCCGTGGCCACCAGGCGGGCGGCCTCGCGCAGTTGCGCCTCGTACCGGCCGCCGTGCGGGCCGGCGTTGGCCGCCATCGAGGCGGGGATGGAGTGGGCGGTGAAGACCAGTCGGGTGGTGTCGCGCTCCGCCGGGTCGAGCTGGGCCAGCGCCCCCCGGACCGCGTCGACGTGCGGCTCGACGAAGCCGGGATGGTCCCAGAACTGGCGCAGCTTCTCGATGACCGGGGCGTCCGTGCCGACGGCGGCGCGGGCAGCGGCGATGTCCTCCTGGTACTGGCGGCAGGACGAGTAGCCGCCGTACGCGCTGGTGACGAAGGCCAGCGCCCGGGTGACGCCGTCGTCGCGCATCTGCGTCACCGTGTCGGCGAGCATCGGGTCCCAGTTGCGGTTGCCCCAGTAGACGGGCAGGTCCAGGCCGTGCGCGGCGAAGTCGGCGCGAACGGCGGCCAACAGGTCACGGCACTGCTGGTTGATCGGGGACACTCCGCCGAAGTGCTGGTAGTGCTCGGCGACCTCGGCCAGCCGCTCGGGCGGCACGCCCCGGCCCCGGGTCACGTTCTGCAGGAACGGCATGACGTCCTCGGGCCGTTCCGGCCCGCCGAAGGACACCAGCACCACCGCGTCGTACGCCATGGTCCCATTCTCGCCCCTGGGCCGGAACGACGCGGCGACGCCCCCTGCTCCGCCCGCGTGGATCACACGGGACAGCGGTCGGGGGCGTCGCCGGGGACGTCAGGCGCCGATGGCGTGGTAGCCGCCGTCGACGTGCACGATCTCGCCGGTGGTGGCCGGGAACCAGTCGGACAGCAGCGCCAGGCAGGCCCGGGCGGCGGGCTCCTGGTCGGTGAGGCTCCACCCCAGCGGGGCCCGCTCGGTCCAGGCGTCCTCGAACTGGTCGAAGCCGGGGATCGACTTGGCGGCGATGGTGCGCAGCGGCCCGGCGGCGACCAGGTTGCTGCGGATGCCCTGCTTGCCCAGGTGCAGCGCCAGGTAGCGGGACGCGGACTCCAGGCCGGCCTTGGCCACGCCCATCCAGTCGTAGACCGGCCACGCCTTCGTCGCGTCGAAGGTCAGACCCACCACCGCGCCGCCGGCGGACATCAGCGGCAGCGCCGCCATGGCCAGCGACTTGTACGAGTAGGTGGAGACGTGCAGAGCGGTCGCCACGTCCTCCCAGGGGGCGTCGAGGAAACCGCCGCCCAGGCAGCTCTGCGGGGCGAAGCCGATGGAGTGCACGACGCCGTCGAGCCCGTCGACGTGCTCGCGGACCCGGTCGGCCAGCCCGGCGAGGTGCTCCGTGTTGGTCACGTCCACCTCGATCACCGGCGCCGGCTCGGGCAGCCGCTTGGCGATCCGCTCGACCAAGGAGAGCCGGCCGTAGCCGGTGAGCACGACCTGGGCGCCGTTCTCCTGGGCGAGCTTCGCCACCGAGAAGGCGATCGAGGCGTCGGTGATGACACCGGTGACGAGCAGCCGCTTACCGGCGAGCAGTCCGGACATCCGGGGGTTCCTCCGTACTTTGTCGAAAAAGCGCTGGTCAGTGGCCCATGCCGAGGCCGCCGTCGACGGGGATCACGGCACCCGAGACGTACGCGGCGGCGTCGCCGGCCAGCCAGGTGACCACCGCGGCGACCTCGTCCGGGCTGGCCATCCGGCCCGCCGGGATGGACTTGCGGATCTCCGCCTTGCGCTCGTCGGGGAGGCTGGCGGTCATGTCCGTGTCGATGAAGCCGGGCGCCACCACGTTCGCGGTGATGTTGCGGCTGCCCAGCTCCCGGGTGATCGAGCGGGCCACGCCGACGAGGCCGGCCTTGCTGGCGGCGTAGTTGACCTGGCCGGCGCCGCCGGAGAGGCCGACCACCGAGGAGATGAAGATCATGCGGCCCCACCTGGCGCGGAGCATCTTGGCGGAGGCCCGCTTGGCGACCCGGAACGCGCCGGTGAGGTTGGTGTCGACCACGCCGGTGAACTGCTCCTCGGACATCCGCAGCAGCAGCGTGTCGTCGGTCATGCCGGCGTTGGCGACCAGTACCTCGACCGGGCCCAACTCGGCCTCGACGGCGGTGAAGGCGGCGTCGATCGAGGCGGCGTCGGTGACGTCGGCCCGCACGCCGAACAGCCCGTCGGGTGCCTCGCCGCTGCGGTGGGTGACCGCCACCCGGTCGCCCTGCTTGGCGAAGGCCTGCGCGATGGCCAGGCCGATTCCCCGGTTGCCCCCGGTCACCAGCACGGTACGGGCCACGGTTCCCCCTTGCGAATGGTCAGCACGGACGCGTCGGAGCCTAGGCGTTACCGGCAGGTAAGCGCTAACGGGAGCCGCGTCACACCCGGGTACGACACCGGGATCAACCCCTGGTGGCACGCCTCGCGGGGGTGTCGGCCCGTAGCCTCCCGGTGGTGAACCGGCAACCGATCGTCGTGGCCGTGCAGGCCCTCCGGCAGACCCTGCTGGGCCGGGACGCCCCGCCCGGTCGACCCCTGCTGGCCCGCTGGCCCAGGCTGGCCCGGCACGCCACGCCGGTCGGGCTGCTCGCCGCGCTCGGCCTCTTCTGGATCACCCTCGCCGTGGAGAGCGACTGGGGCCTGCCGACGCCAATCGCGGTGCTGTTCGCGGCGATGACCGTGGCGCCGCTGCTGGCGCTGCCCCGGCGTCCGCTGCTGGCCTGGCGGCTGACGGTGCTGGCCCTGCTGGTGTGCACGTTCAACGCGCCGGACGACACGCCCGGCCCGTGGACCCCGCCGCTGGCGCTCGGGTCGATCGCGGTGGTCGCGGTGGTCGTCGCGCGGGTCGACCGGCCGGTGCTGGCCTGGGTGGTGGCGATCACCGCGGTGCCGGTGCTCACTCTGGTCCGCGCCGAGAACCGGGCCGCCGTCCTGGCGCTGCTCGGCGCGTTGGCGATCGTCGGTGACCTGATCCGGCACAACCGACAGTCGCGGCGGGCCCTCGCCGCGCAGACCGAGCTGAGCGAGCGGGAGCAGGATCGCCGCGCGGTGCTGGAGGAACGCACCCGGATCGCCCGTGAGCTGCACGATGTGGTCGCCCACCACATGTCGCTGATCGCGGTGCAGGCGGAGACCGCGCCGTACCGGCTGACCGACGTGCCGGCGCCGGCGGCCGCGGAGTTCGCCGCCATCGCCGGCTCGGCCCGCGACGCGCTGATCGACATGCGGCGGCTGCTGGGCGTGCTGCGCAGCGAGTCGACCGGCCCGCAGACCGCGCCCCAGCCCGACCTGGCGGACCTGGGCGCGATGGTGGAGGCGACCCGCAGGGCGGGGCTGCCGGTGACCCTGGACGCCGGGCCGGTGGACGCCGGGCGGGTGCCCGCGCCGGTCGGGCTGGCCGCGTACCGGATCGTGCAGGAGGGGCTGGCCAACGCGGCCCGGCACGCGGCCGGCGCCGCGGTGCGCGTCACCGTCCACGCCGGCCGGTCCACCCTGGCGGTACGCGTGCAGAACGCGCCGGCCGACGCGACCGACGCCCGGCCGGGCACCGAGACCGGCGCCGGGCACGGGCTGACCGGCATGCGGGAACGGGCCGTCTCGCTGGGCGGTACGTTCACGGCCGGGCCGCTGCCCGACGGGGGTTACGCGGTGACGGCCGAGCTGCCGTTCGAGGCGGAGGACGGGGACCGATGATCAAGGTGCTGATCGCCGACGACCAGGCGATGGTCCGGCAGGGCTTCGGCGCGCTGCTCGCCGCCCAGCCGGACCTGCTGGTGGTGGGCGACGCCGCCGACGGCGCGCAGGCCGTCGCCGCCGCCCGCCGGCTCGACCCGGACGTGGTGCTGATGGACGTGCGGATGCCGGTGCTGGACGGGCTGGCCGCCACCCGCAAGCTGCTCGGCGACCGGTCGACGCAGCGCCCCCGGGTGCTCATCCTCACCACCTTCGACCTGGACGACTACGTGTACGAGGCGCTGCGCGCCGGGGCGAGCGGCTTCCTGCTCAAGGACGCCCCGGCGGCCGACCTGGTGCAGGCGGTGCGGGTCGTGGCGGCCGGGGACGCGCTGCTCGCCCCGGCGGTCACCCGCCGGCTGATCGCCGAGTTCGCGGCCCGCCCGGACCGCCGCCGGCCCCGCCCCACCGACCTGGCCGGTCTCACCCCCCGCGAGACCGAGGTGCTGCGGCTGATCGCCCGGGGCCGCAACAACGCGGAGATCGCCGGCGATCTGGTGGTGGCCGAGCAGACGGTGAAGACGCACGTCGGGCGGATCCTGGGCAAGCTGGGGCTGCGGGACCGGGCCCAGGCCGTGGTGCTGGCGTACGAGACGGGTCTGGTCGCCGCCGGCGAGTAGCCCCGGGGAGCCAGCCCGGGAACGGCTCCCCGGGAGGACGCCCGAGCGCAACCCACTGACGGACCCTCCCTCCGGACGACATTCCGAAGGGGGCAACGTGATGCGACGACGAGGTGCCAGCCGACTGGCGCTGGCCGCACTGCTCGGCGTGAACCTGGTCCTGCCGACCCGACCCGAGCCCGTCGTGGCGGCCGGGTTCGTCGAGGCGTACCCGGTGACGGCGGCGGCGATGCGCGCGGCCGGCCCGCCGTACGCGGGCTGGGCGGCCGACGGGCGCCGGTTCCTGACGTTCGACCCGCGCGGCGATGGCCGTGCCGTCGAGGTGCTGGGCGACCTGGCCGGCGCGGACCGGATCGCGGTGCTGGTGCCGGGGGTGGGCACCACGCTGACCGACTTCGATCGTGGGCTCGGCGGGGTGGCCCGGCGGGCGCCGTCGGCGCAGGCCGGGCAGCTGTACCGGGAGCTGCGGGCGGCCGACCCGGCGGCGCGGGTCGCGGTGCTGGCCTGGCTCGGCTACGACCCGCCCGACGGGGTGGTGACCGCGGCGAGTGGCGCCAGCGCGCGGCGGGGCGCGGCCGGGTTGGCCGCGCTGCTGCGGGA
>NZ_QGKR01000072.1 GCF_003172955.1 Micromonospora acroterricola
GGCCGGATCGGCGCGGGGCGGGCGGCCGGCCAGGCGCGCTGCCGCAGCCGCGCCGCGACGGCGCCCGGGTCGGCCCGCAACAGCCAGTCGCGCAGCGCCTCCACCGTCTCGGTCAGCTCCGGCTCGATGGCGTCCGGGTCGGCGACGTCCGTGCCGAACGGCAGGCTGGCGCGCAGCCGCTGGTCCTCGGCGGCCAACGCGAGCAGTTCCTCGACGAGGGCGTAGCGGGTCAGCGCCCGGATGCCCACGGTCAGGTGCAGCGAGCTGGCCTCCTGCGCCTGGGCGCTGTGCAGCCAGCCGCGGGGCAGGTAGAGGGCATCGCCGGGGGCGAGCACCACGTCCAGCGCCGCCGGGCCCTGCGCGGTGGCGCCGACCTCGTCGGCGCGGCCTCCCCAGGGCTGCTTCTCCAGCGGGTCCGGCAGCACCGGCGGGTGGATCCGCCAGTGCTTGCGGCCGTCGACCTGGAGCACGAACACGTCGTGGGTGTCGTAGTGGGTGGCGAAGCCCTGGCTGCCCGCCGGTGTGAGGTAGGCGTTGACCTGCAGCGGTTGGCTCAGCGCGAGGCCCAGCTCGCGGGCGAAGTCGACCAGCGGCGGCCAGATCCGGTGCAGGCCCTGCAACACCAGGGTGGCACCGCCGGCGTACTGCTCGAGGACCCGCTCGTCGAGCACCTGGTCGCCGATCTCGGCGCCGGCGCCACCGCCGCCGGTCCAGCGCGCCGCCGGGACCAGCTGCCCGTCCTTGGCGACCCGCAGGAAGGGGGTACGCAGACCGCGCCGGCTGAGCAGCTCGTCGGCGTCGGCGGGGCTGAACAGGTCGGCGAACCCGGCCGGCTCGGGCAGCTCGGCGGCGCGGGACAGCAGCGGGGTGTGGCCCCAGTGCGCGGCGGCGAACTTGGCCGGTTCGACCGAGACGCAGCGGGCGAGCGCCGCGGCGGCGCTCGCGGACGGCACCGCCGGGCGGCGCTGGCCGCCCGGCGGGTCGAGGTGCGTCATGACGGGTGCCGCTACCGGGCGCTGCCGTCGGCGCCACCGTCCTGCTGGCCCGGGGTCGCGCCGCCGTCGGCCGGACCCTCCGCGCCACCGTCGGCGCCACCGTCCTGTCGGCCCGGGGTCGCGCCACCATCGGCCGGACCCTCCGCGCCACCGTCGGCGCCACCGTCCTGCTGGCCCGGAGTGGCACCACCGTCGGCCGGACCCTCCGCGCCACCGTCGGCGCCACCGTCCTGCCGGCCCGGGGTCGCACCACCGTCGGCCGGACCCTCCAGGCCGCCGCCGCCCGTGGTCTGCATGTCGTCATCGTTGAGTGCCATCGGTACTCCCTCGGGTGTGCCGCCCCGCCGTACGCCGGGGTCCGTCGTGCTGCGGGTGGTACCCCACGCGCGATCTTCTCTAACCCTCACCGTAGACGCCGAATCAGGGCGACACGGGCGGTTCACCGGGGGCGGGTCGGTGCGAGGATGAAGGGGTGATGCTGGTGGGCACCTCCGGCTGGCAGTACCGGGACTGGCGCGGCCGCTTCTATCCGGAGCGGCTGCCGCAGCGGCTCTGGCTGGAGCACTTCGCGGCCGGGTTCGCCACCGTCGAGGTCAACAACGCGTTCTACCGGCTGCCGGAGCGGGACACGTTCGCCGCCTGGCGGGCCCGGACGCCGGACGACTTCTGCGTGGCGGTGAAGATGAGCCGCTACCTGACCCACATCAAGCGCCTGCGGGAGCCAGCCGAGCCGGTGGCCCGGTTCCTCGGCCGGGCCACCGCGCTCGGTGACCGGCTCGGCCCGGTGCTGGTGCAGCTGCCACCGAACCTCCAGGCGGACGTCGACGCGCTCGACGCGACGCTGCGGCTCTTCCCGGCCGACGTGCGGGTGGCGGTCGAGCCACGGCACCCGTCGTGGTGGACCGATGCCACCCGCCGGGTCCTGGAACAGCGGCGGGCGGCGCTGGTCTGGGCGGACCGCCTGGGCCGCCCGGTCGCCCCGCGCTGGCGCACCACCGACTTCGGCTACCTGCGGCTGCACGAGGGGCGGGCCCGGCCCTGGCCCCGGTACGGGCGGACGGCGCTCGGCTCGTGGGTGAGCCGGCTGGCCGACGCCTTCGGCCCGGACGAGCCGGCGTACGTCTACTTCAACAACGATCCCGGTGGCGCGGCCATCGTGGACGCCGTCGCCTTCGCCGCGCTGGCCCGCCGGGCCGGTCACCGGGTGACCCGGGTGCCGTCCGCTCCGCCGCCGTCCGCCGACGGCTGAGCCCGCCCGACGACCGTCGGACGGGCTCGGGGCGTCAGGGCAGCATCTGGGCCAGGTCCTTGGGCATGGTGTCCTTCACGTCCTGCCACTCGCCCTGGGTGACGTGTCGGCGCAGGGTGTCCAGCACCACCTGCGTCACCCGCTCGGGGCCGCCCTCCACGTCGTACGGGAAGCCCTGGCGCACCTCGTACAGGAAGTCGTCCCGGTTGAGCTTGATCGGGACGTCCGACGGGTTCCAGCCGTCGAAGTAGATCCCCCGGACCAGGATCGGCAGCTGCTGGGCGAACTCCACGCTCTCGTTGACCGGCATCCGGTCCCGGAGCAGGTGCAGCACCGTGCGCAACGCCGCGTACGACTGGTTGCGCCGGTCCTTCGGCCAGCCGTAGGCGCTCTCGATGTCCTTGAGGATCAGGTTCGTCTTGTCGAGCGAGGACTCGAACGCCGAGATCAGTTGGTCAGCCATCGGTCGACCCCCGTTCCCCCGTGTCCCACCGTTGGTCGTCGTCGCGGCGCGGCGGCCCCACCGGCTCGCGTCGGGCCCGGATCGGGCTGCCCTGTGGTGCGCGCCGGGCGTTGTCGGCACTGCCGACCACGTGCAGGACGGCGCCGCGCCGTCTATCCGCCACCAGTCGAACCGTCATCCCCGTCACCTCCGTGTCGTCTCCGGCGCCGGTCACCTCCGCGACCGCACGCACCCCCACCCTGCCGTTCGGCTGGGTGACCCGACCCCACCCCGAACGGGTGAGATGGCCACAGCGGCCGATCAGGCGTCGAGCAGCCCGGCAAGGGTCTTCGCGTTCGTCTGCGCGTAGTCGCGGTAGCAGTTGTTCATGAGAACGTGCGTCTGCCCGGCCTCGTCGGCCAGCTCGCGCAGCTTCGGCGCCCAGTCGGCCAGCTCCCGTTTCGAGTAGTGGTAGCCGAACTTCTCGTGGATGTCCCTGCTGGTCCACTTGTCGCTGTGGCCGTGGAAGCGCACGACCGCCAGATCCGCGGTGGCGGCCAGCACCGGGGGCACCGACGAGCGGTGGCCCTGCGGCATGTCCACGCAGACGTACGGCAGCCGGTGCTCACGCAGGAACGCCACCGTCTCGTCGGCGTTGGCGCCGTCGAACCAGGAGGCGTGCCGGAACTCGTAGACCGGACGCAGCGGCGCGCAGCGCTTCGCCACCTCCAGCAGGTACTGCTTGTTGTCCCGCTTGATCGTGAACCAGGGCGGGAACTGGAACAGCAGCGCTCCCAGCTTGCCCGCCTCGACCAGCGGGTCCAGTGCGGACAGGAAGCGCGTCCACACCTCCTCGTACGCCTGCGCGGGCAGGTCGTCGGGGTAGATGTTCTTCTTCTCGGTCTCCGGACGCAGGTCCTTGTAGAGCGCGCTGACCCGGGTGGGATGCCCGGTCAGCAGGCTGAACGCCTTGACGTTGAAGGTGAAGCCGGCCGGTGTGCGCTCCGCCCAGAGCCGGGCGGTCGCCTCGGCGGGCGGCGAGTAGTAGGTGGCGTCCACCTCGACCAGCGGAAACTGCTTCGCGTAGTACGCCAGGCGCTTCTCCGGCGTGTCCGCGGTCTGCGGATACCACCCGGAGTCGAGCAGCGTGCGGTCGGTCCAGGACGCGGTGCCCACGAGGATGTCACCCATGGGTGGAGTCCATCGTGTCGCGGACCGACCGGCAACCGCTGGAGTCGCTCAGGCCGCCCGCCGCTCGCGGGTCTGCTTGCAGGTCACGCACGTGGTGGCGGACGGGAAGATTTCCAACCGCTCCACGGGGATCGCCGCCGAGCAGCCCTCGCACCAGCCGTAGGTGCCCTCCGCGAGCCGGCCGAGGGCGTGCTCGTACTGGGCGCGGCGGTCGAGGATCGTGCGCAACAGGGACTGCGCGGTGTCGCGCTCCGCCGTCTTGGTGCCGCTGTCGGCCTGGTCGTCGCCGGCGGTGTCGCCGACCTCCACCAGCCGCAGCACCTGGCTCTGCAGCACCGCCTGCTCGTACTCCGCGGTCAGCTCGTCGTAGCGCGCCTGGAGCGAGAGCCGGATCGCGTCGATGTCCGCCTGGGAACGGCCCGTTCCGACCGTGTCGTGGACGAGCATGGCTGCCTGCCTTTCCTGGGCCTGGTCAAAGGTGAACCGGGAAGCCGGCGGCACCTGGCCCCGGTCACGGTCGCGTCTGGTGCGCGGGCGGTCGCCCGCGCTCTGTGAGCCGGGCGAGTACCCGCGCGGGCAGTCGATCAAACCGGCCAATTTCGCACGATTGTCAGCTGCCTGCGCCGGGCTCCACGAGCGCCGGCCGGCGGGGGTCGTCGGCCCGCACCACCACGTCGGCGAAGCTGGCCGGGGCGACCTCCTCGGCGTACCGGTCGAAGGCCGCCAGGGTCCAGTCCTCGGCCGGTCCGGTACGCCGGCGCAGCGCCGCCGCGGACAGCTCCAGGTGGACGGTGACGTCGAAGGGCAGGCCACCGCCGAGCAGCAGCGCGCCACTGACCAGGACCACGCCCCCGGGTGCCAGGTCGACGTAGGCGGCACGGCTGGCCCGGTCGGCGGCGGCGTCCCAGAGCGTGGGGAGCAACCGCCCGGAGCCGCCGGGGCCGGCCGGGTCGAGCACCTCCCGGCGCAACCCCGCCTCGTCCACCCAGCCCTCGTAGTAGGCGTCCGGGTTGGTCCGGCCGAGCTCGAAGCGCAGCGACGCGGGGCGCAGGAAGTCGGTGGCGCGTACGTGCAGCACCGGTCGGCCCTGGGCGCGCAGCGGTTCGACCAGCGCGGCGGCCAGCGCGTCGGGGCCGGCGGCGGGAGCGCCGTCGATCGCGACGCGCAGCCGGGCAGGCTTCGGGGCGGCGCTGGCGGCGGCGTCGGCCAGCCGACCGGTCAGCTCGGTGACGAGCAGGTCGGGCGAGATGGGGCGGATGCGCACCGGACCATCCTGCCCCGGGCGCGGCGGGCCCGTGGCGTGGGTCAGCCGCTGCGGTCGATGGTGACGCGGGCGTCGTCGGCCAGCCGGTAGCCCACGCCGTAGACGGTGGTGACCAGCGGGACGTCCACACCGACCTTGCCGCGCAGGCGACGCACGTGCACGTCGACGGTGCGGACGCCGGCGTGCTCGTAACCCCAGACGGCGTTGAGCAGTTGCAGCCGGGTGAACACCCGGCGGGGGTGCGCGACCAGGTGCAGCAGCAGGTCGAACTCCAGCCGGGTCAGCGGCAGCGGCTCGTCGTCGCGTAGCACCGACCGGGACGAGGCGAGGATGTGCAGGGCGGGGATGGTCGGGGTGACCGGACGGCTCGACGACCGGTTGGCCGGCACCGCGTCGGCGCGGCGTTCGGTCGGGACGGAGCTGGTGATCACGGCCTCGCCCCGTTCCAGCATCTCGCGGGCCGCCTCGAGCAGCCGGCGCGCCGGCGGGGTCAGCGACTCCTCGCAGGCGAGCGGGATGGACAGCGTCACGGTGAGCACCGGCGCGGCGGTGTTCGCCGGGCGGCGCTGGCCGCCCGGTGGTCGACCGGGCACCGCGGGTTGGGACGTATGCCATCCTGCGCGCGACGAGGCGGGGCTGACCGACATGGTCCTCCTTGGGCTGGTCCGGGTATCTCCCCACGGCCCGGGACGCCGCTTCATCGATGTTTCCCGGCGCCCGCACGAGGGTCAAGGGGCGGCTGCGTTGCATGAATGTGACAATTGACGAACACATCGCAGCCGACTGCTCGCTCTGCGTACGAGGTCAGATGATTACAGCAGAGCCGTCAGGTTGACCCGATACGGGGGTCCCCGCCCGGTTCACCGTGGCCGGTTCCGCCTCCTGTGGACCAACGCCGTGGGGTGTTCAGCGGCTGCGGTCCACCCTGATCCGCGCCTCGTCGGCCAGCCGGTAACCCACCCCGTACACGGTGGTGACCACCTCCGCGCCGGCCAGCTTGGCGCGCAGGCGACGGACGTGCACGTCGACCGTCCGGGCCACGGCGTGCTCGTAACCCCAGACGTTGGCGAGCAGCTGGAGACGGGTGAAGACCCGGCGTGGCCGCTCGGCCAGGAACAGCAGCAGCTCGTACTCGATGCGGGTCAGCGGGACGACCCGGTCGCCCCGGCGGACCACCCGCGAACCGGCCAGGACGTGCACCTCGTCGGCGTCGGCGGGCGGCTCGGCGCCGGCGGACGGGCCCGTCGTTGGCGCGGCGTCACCGGCGGTCGCGGCCGGCGTCCCGTCGCCCGCGGTCGGCCCCGGGGCCGGCGGGGCGTGGTCG
>NZ_QGKR01000070.1 GCF_003172955.1 Micromonospora acroterricola
GATCTACACGAGCCTTATCGTCGGCAGCGTCAGGTGTGTATAAGAGACAGGCGTACCCCCGAGGGGTCGGCCGCGCACCGCCGCGGCGAGCGCGGCCGACCCCTCGGGGGTACGCAGGGCGGCGAGCTGATCGAGATCCACCCGCCCATTCTCCCGGCCCGCATCCCGGAGTGACCGGCCCGGGTGATGATCGACGCCAGCTCGGGCGGAGTGGTGGTGTCCGAGTCAGCGGGGCGCCGTCGCCTCGCCGAGCCGCAGCCGGTCCGGATCGGGGGCGGGAACGCCGGGGTCAGCGCGGGGTGGCCGCCACGAAGGCCCGCCAGCTCGCCGGGGTGAAGGTGAGCGCCGGCCCGGCCGGGTCCTTGCTGTCGCGCACGGCGACCACGCCGGGCAGGTTGTCGGCGACCTCGACGCACGCGCCGCCGTTGCTGTTGCTGCGGGACGCCTTGCGCCAGGCGGCGTGGGTCAGGTCCATGTCTGCACCACTTCCTCGATCAGCCGGGCGGACTGCCGGCATGGCAGCGCCTCGCCGGTCACAGTCTCCCAGCGCCGCTCCAGAGCGGCAACGTCGTTCGGGCTGTCCACCGTCTGACCCCGGAGCTGGTTGTCCAGGTGGGCCAGCTCGGCCCCGTTGTTGAGTCGGGCCAGGATGAAGGGGCCGTTGAGCCCGACGTGCCAGGGGGTGTCGGCCGGCACGACCCGGACCTGCACGTTCGGTGCGGTGCCCACGGCCAGCAGGTGCTGGAGCTGCTCACGCATGATCTCCCGGTCGCCGAGTTGCCGGCGCAGGGTCTGCTCCTCCAGCACCGCGACGAGGTGCGGACGCGGCTCGGCGGTCAGCGGGGACTGCCGGGCGAGCCGGGCCACCACCCGCGTCTCCACCTCCTCGGCGGTCAGCTCACCGCCCACGCCGAGCATCGCCCGCGCGTACCCCTCGGTCTGAAGCAGGCCGGGGATCACGGTGGGGTCGTACCAGCGCAGCGCCGCCGCGTCCCGCTCGTTCTCGTCCCAGGGGCGGAACCAGTCGGGCGCGGCGTGGAAGCGGATCAGCTCCAGCATGCCGACGAAGAGACCGCCGGTGTCCAGGGTCGAGTCGATGCGGCCGACGTAGTCCGGCTTGACCGGGCTCTGCCCGGTCTCCACCGCACTCACGTACGACGATGAGTAGTTGACCAGCTTGCCCAGCTCCTCCTGGCTGAGCCCGCGCGCCTGGCGTGCGCGGCGGAGCTGTTCGTGCAGGAACGTCAGTGTCGGTATCCGGGACACCCGGCTCCCCTTTCGGCGGCTTGCGGTGGTGGCAACCGACGGTAGGGAGATGGCCACGGTGTGGCGAGACGCTCCCGGCGTGTTGCGGTAACGCCTGGCGAAACTGTGGCGACACGACGGGGCGTGCGTTGGCACTCTCCTTGACGGAGTGCTAGCCACGGAATAACCTGCGATTAGCACTCTCACCCTGAGGGTGCCAGCTTCCGGGTCTCGCGACCCGGGTGCGCACGCCAGGCGGACCGGCACCCGCGACGACGGCCCCGCCCGGTGGCATGAGGCAGATTGACGCTGGTCAGCCCCGCTGGCCGGCAACGAAACCAGTACCCCAGGAGGGTATGCCCGTGACTACCGCGACCAAGGTTGCGATCAAGCCGCTCGAGGACCGCATCGTGGTCCAGGCGAACGAGGCTGAGACCACCACGGCGTCGGGCATCGTGATCCCCGACACCGCCAAGGAGAAGCCGCAGGAGGGCACTGTCCTCGCTGTCGGCCCGGGGCGCGTCGACGACAACGGCAACCGGGTTCCGGTTGACGTCAACGTCGGTGACACCGTCCTCTACTCGAAGTACGGCGGCACCGAGGTCAAGTACGCCGGCGAGGAGTACCTGGTGCTCTCCGCCCGCGACGTCCTCGCGGTCATCGAGAAGTAAGCAACCGATCAGTGTCATTGCCCCGGTCCGGCTCGCCGGGCCGGGGCAGTGGCGCTTCGAAGGGACATTTATGGCGAAGATCCTGAGCTTCTCGGACGACGCCCGGCACCTGCTGGAGCACGGTGTCAACGCCCTCGCTGACGCGGTCAAGGTCACCCTCGGCCCGCGCGGGCGCAACGTCGTCCTGGACAAGAAATTCGGTGCGCCGACGATCACCAACGATGGTGTGACCATCGCCAAGGAGATCGAGCTCACCAACCCCTACGAGAACCTCGGCGCGCAGCTGGTCAAGGAGGTGGCGACCAAGACCAACGACGTCGCCGGCGACGGGACCACCACCGCGACCGTGCTGGCCCAGGCCATGGTCCGTGAGGGCCTGCGCAACGTCACCGCCGGGACCAACCCGGCGGGCCTCAAGCGGGGCATCGACGCGGCGGCCACCAAGATCTCCGAGGCTCTGCTCGACCGGGCCGCCGAGGTCACCAGCAAGGAGTCGATCGCGAACGTGGCGACGATCTCCGCGCAGGACGCCACCATCGGCGAGCTGATCGCCGAGGCGATGGAGCGGGTCGGCCGCGACGGTGTCATCACCGTCGAGGAGGGCTCGATGCTCACCACCGAGCTGGACGTGACCGAGGGTCTCCAGTTCGACAAGGGCTTCATCTCGCCGAACTTCGTCACCGACCTGGAGGGTCAGGAGTCCGTCCTCGAGGATGCGTACATCCTGGTCACCACCCAGAAGATCTCGGCGATCGAGGAGCTGCTGCCGCTGCTGGAGAAGGTCCTCCAGAACAGCAAGCCGCTGCTGATCATCGCCGAGGACGTGGACGGCCAGGCGCTGTCCACCCTGGTGGTCAACTCGCTGCGCAAGACCCTCAAGGTCTGCGCCGTGAAGGCCCCCGGCTTCGGCGACCGCCGCAAGGCGATGCTCCAGGACATCGCGATCTCCACGGGCGCCGAGCTGGTCGCCCCGGAGCTGGGCTACAAGCTCGACCAGGTCGGCCTGGAGGTGCTCGGCACCGCCCGGCGCGTCGTGGTCGACAAGGAGAACACCACGATCGTCGACGGCGGCGGCCAGAGCGCCGACGTCGCCGACCGGGTGGCCCAGATCCGCAAGGAGATCGAGGCCTCCGACTCCGACTGGGACCGGGAGAAGCTGGCCGAGCGGCTGGCCAAGCTCTCCGGCGGCATCGCCGTGATCAAGGTGGGCGCGGCGACCGAGGTCGAGATGAAGGAGCGCAAGCACCGCATCGAGGACGCCATCGCGGCGACCAAGGCCGCGGTCGAGGAGGGCACTGTGCCCGGCGGCGGCGCCGCCCTGGTGCAGGTCTCCTCGGTGCTCGACGACGACCTGGGCTTCACCGGTGAGGAGAAGGTCGGCGTCTCGGTCGTGCGCAAGGCGCTGGTCGAGCCGCTGCGGTGGATCGCCCAGAACGCCGGCCACGATGGCTACGTCGTGACCCAGAAGGTCGCCGACATGCAGTGGGGCAACGGCCTCAACGCCGCCACCGGCGAGTACGTCGACCTGGTCAAGGCCGGCATCATCGACCCGGTGAAGGTGACCCGCAACGCGGTCACCAACGCCGCCTCGATCGCCGGCCTGCTGCTGACCACGGAGAGCCTCGTGGTCGAGAAGCCGGAGCAGGCCGAGCCGGCCGGCGCCGGTGGGCACGGCCACGGTCACGGCCACCAGCACGGCCCGGGCTTCTGACTCGGTAGCAGCACCATCCCGGGGCACACCGTCGTACGGCGGTGTGCCCCGGTCCGTTCCCGGGTCATTACCGGTCGCTGACGTGGTTGGCTGCCGGGCCGAACGATCGCGCACACTGGGCCGATGAGCACCACGTCGCGGCGGTACGCCGCGCTGGCCGGAGTCACCGCCGCCGCCGTCGCGATCGGGATCGCGGAACCGGTGGCCGTGCTGACCGGGCCCCGGTCCGCGCCGCTGGTCGCAGTCGGCGGGGTGGTCGTCGACGCCGTCCCGGAGTCGCTGAAGCAGCTCGCCATCGACATCTTCGGCACCGCCGACAAGATCGCCCTGCTGGTGGGCACGGCGCTGCTGCTGGGCGCGTTCGCCGCGCTGTTCGGGATGCTGGCGGTACGCCGCCTGGCCCTCGGCCTGGCCGGCATCGCGGCGTTCGCCGCCGTGGGCGTCGCCGCCGCGCTGACCCGCTCCGGCGCGGACGCCGCCGACGCGCTGCCGTCACTCGTCGGCGGCGGTCTCGGCGCCCTAGTGCTCTGGCTGTTCATCGCCGGCCCGCTGGAGCTGGACCCCTGGCCCTGGTCGCCACCCACCCCGCTAGCGCCCCGTGAACCGGCGGATCCGGCGCCGACCGGTCCTGCGGCGCCCGACGGCCGCGGGGTGCCCGGAACCTCGCCGGAGACGTCCGCGTCGCGGGAGCCGGCCGTGCAGTCGGAGTCGGCCGTGCCGCCGGTGCCGTCCGCCTCGCCGGGATTGGCGGTGCCGTCGGAGTCGGCCGTGCCGGCTGAGGGGGTCGACGCGGACTCGCGGCGGCGGTTCCTCACCAGCGCCGGCGTGCTGCTCGGCACCGCCGCGGTGGCCGGTCTCGGCGGGCGCTGGCTGGCCGGGCGGCGCGGAGTGTCGGCCGCCCGGGAGGCCATCCGGCTGCCCGCGCCGGTCGCCCCCGCACCGGCCCTGCCGGCGGGCGCGGACCTCTCGATGGCCCAGCTCGCGCCGTACGTCACCCCGAACTCCGGGTTCTACCGGATCGACACCGCGCTGGTGGTGCCGCAGGTGGACCCGGCGACCTGGCGACTGCGGATCCACGGGCGGGTCCGTAACGAGCGCACCTACAGCTACGCGGACCTGCTGGCCCGACCGATGGTCGAGCGGTACATCACCCTGGCCTGCGTCTCCAACGAGGTCGGCGGGGACCTGATCGGCAACGCCCGCTGGCTCGGCGTACCCCTGCGGGAACTGCTCGACGAGGTCGAGCCGGAGGACGACGCCGACCAGGTCGTCGGCCGGTCGGTCGACGGCTGGACCTGCGGCACCCCCACGGCAGCGCTGCGCGACGGGCGGGACGCCCTGCTCGCGGTCGGCATGAACGGCGAGCCGCTGCCGGTCGAGCACGGGTTCCCGGTCCGGGTGGTGGTGCCCGGCCTCTACGGCTACGTGTCAGCCTGCAAGTGGGTCACCGAGCTGGAGCTGACCCGCTTCGCCGACTTCGACGCGTACTGGGTGCCGAGGGGCTGGTCCGCCCAAGGGCCGATCAAGACCCAGTCGCGGATCGACGCGCCCCGGGCGCGCAACCGGCTCACCACCGGCCCGGTGACCGTGGCCGGGGTGGCGTGGGCACAGCACCGCGGCATCCGCCGAGTCGAGGTACGCGTCGACGGCGGGCCCTGGCAACAGGCGGAGCTGGCCCCGACCGCCTCGGTCGACACCTGGGTGCAGTGGTCGTGGCGCTGGGACGCCACGCCCGGCGAGCACCGGCTCCAGGTCCGGGCCACCGACGCGACCGGCAAGACCCAGACCGAGCGCACCCAGGGCGTCGCCCCGGACGGCGCCACCGGCTGGCACACGGTCGCGGTCAACGTCCGCTGAGCCCGGCACGTCCCGCTCACCGCACGTCCCGCTCACCGCACGTCCCCGCCACGCAGGTCTCGCCGGCCCCACGTCTGGCCCGCCGGGCGCCGATGGCCCGCCGGGCGCCGATGGCACGTCTGGCCCGCCGGGTGCCGATGGCACGTCTGGCTCGCCGGGTGCCGATGGCACGTCTGGCTCGCCGGGTGCCGATGGCACGTCTGGCTCGCCGGGTGCCGATGGCACGTCTGGCCCGCCGGGTGCCGATGGCACGTCTGGCCCGCCGGGTGCCGATGGCACGTCCGGCCCGCCGGGTGCCGATGGCACGTCCCGCCCGCCAGGCGCCGACCGCACGTCAGCCCGCCTCCACCGCACGTTCAGCCCACCGCACGTTCGGCCCACCGCACGTTCGGCCCACCCGATGCCCCGCCGACCCCACACCCCGGCCACCCGGCTCCCGTCGGTCGGAGGCGGGTCGGCGGCGGTGCCGGGTTTCACGTGGAGATCTTGGACAGTTACCGTTCCGTGCTAACGGAAACTGTCCAAGGTCCGTGCGCTCCGACCCGAACAACACGGAAAACCGGGCGCGTGCGGACCGCGCCCCGACTGGGCACGCGCGAACCAACCCCCGGCCGGGCACGCGAACTGCGCCCCGAGCGGGCACGCGCGAACTGCGCCCCGAGCGGGCACGCGCAAACGCGCACCGACCGGGAACCTGCCAACCGCGGCCCGACTGGGCACGCGCGGTCCGCGCGCCGACCGGGCACCTGCCAACCGCGGCCCGACCAAGGGCGCGCGCTCCGCACCCCGGCCAGGTACCTGGAACCCCGGCCCGACCGAGGATGCGCGGTCCGCGCGCCGGCCGGGTACCTGCGAACCGCGGCCCGACCCGGCAGCCGCCGACCGCGCCCCGGGTCGGGCGCGGTCGGCG
>NZ_QGKR01000193.1 GCF_003172955.1 Micromonospora acroterricola
CCCGCCGCCCTCCCGGTCCACCACCCGGCGGCACCCATCCCCGGACGGAGACAGCGGATGACGTCACCCGTGCAGATCCAACGGTTCGACAGCAACGACGCGGTGGCCACCCACCACTTCCTGGCGGCCACGTACGGCACACAACTGCGCATCCACGGCGGCGACAAGGGATACCGGCTCGTCCACCAGCGCGTCGACACCGGGCCGTTCGCGCTCGCGACCATCGACCAGACGGCGTGCCTCGACATCGGCGTGGGCGACATCGCCGGGCTGGTCGTCTGCCGCACCCGCACCGCCCGTGTCGCGCGCACCTGCGACGAGGTGACCCACCGGTTCGCTCCCGGCGACGTCTTCCTCGGCACCAGGCCCGATTTGCCGTTCACCGTGCGCTGGCACCCCGGCGAGGTGGAGGTCTGCGTGCTGGATCTCGCGGTGCTGGCACAGGTCGCCAGCACCGCTCCGGCCCGGCGCCCCGGTCGGATCCGGTTCACCGACATCGGCCCCGCCGCCGCGGCCCTCGCCCGGCAGTGGCGCAACACCACCACCTACGTCAGCGACGTCGTCCTGAACAACCCGGTCGCCAGCACCCAGCCGCTGGTCATCGGAAACGCCGCGCGGATGCTCGCCGCCACGGCGCTCACGGTCTTTCCCAACACGGCGGTCAGCGATCCGACGATCGAGGACCGGCGCGACGCCAGCACCTCCACCGTGCGCCGGGCGATCGCCTTCATGGAGGAGCACGCCGACCGGGACATCAGCGCGGCCGACATCGCCGGCGCCGCCGCCGTCTCCCTGCGGGCGGTGCAACTCGCCTTCCGCCGTCACCTCGGCACGACCCCCATGGCGTACCTGCGACGGGTCCGGCTCGACCGGGCCCACCACGATCTGGTGCGGGCCGACCCGCGTCGGGACACCGTGTCGGCGATCGCCAGCCGGTGGGGATTCGCCAACCACAGCAGGTTCACCGCCCGGTACCAGGCGAGCTACGGCGTGCCGCCCCGCGAGACGCTCAACGCCTGACCGGCCGATCCGGGCCGCACTCGCGCTACGGCGACCCGCCGAGCCGGTCGAGGTCCGCACGGACCTGCGGGGCATCCGGATGGTCGAGCTGCTGCAACAGGCTCAGGGCAGCCTCCAGGCAGCCCCGGGCGCCCTCGGGGTCGCCGGTCGCCTGCCGCGTCTCGGCCAGGTGGCGCAGGATGTCCGCCTCGTTGAACCGGTCGTGGAACCCCCGGACCAGATCCAGCGCCCGTTCGTAGCAGCGGACGGCCTGCGCGTACTCCCCGAGGTGATGGTGGGCGAAGCCCAGACTGTCCCACGCGCCGGCCTCGGCGTGCGCGTCACCGATCTCCTGGTGGACCGCCACGGCCTGGGCGCAGTAGGCCAACGCCTGCCGGTGCTCACCCAGCAGCACGTGCAGCCAGCCGAGGTTGTTCAGCGCCAGCGCCTGCCCGGGGCGTTGGTCGAGATGCTGGTAGAGCTTCAGAGCCTGCTGGTTGAAGTCCAGCGCCTCGGCCCAGTTGCCCCGCTGGTGGCAGATCCAGCCCAGACCACGCGCGATGTCCGCCTGTCTGCCCTCGTCGCCCAGCTCGCCGAAGAGCGCGAGCGCCCGCCGCTGGTTGTCGTACGCGTCGTCGAGCAGCCCCAGTTGGGTTTCGGCCAGCCCCAGGCTGCGGTACGCGTGCGCCTGCCGCAACGGGTCGTCCAGCCGCCGGGCCGCGTCCAGCGCCAGCCGCTGGGTGTACGCCCAGTCCCGCCAGTGGCCCTGGTAGTCGAGGAAGGTCTCCAGGGTCCAGGCGAGGTGCCAGGTGTGCCGGTCGAGCCCCTGCGCGACGGTGTGCTCCAGGGTGGCGAGCAGCATCTGGTGTTCGCGCGCGAACCAGGCCAGCGCCTCGGGCTGGCCGGCGAACTCGCCCGCCGTCTCGTCGGTCGGCGCCGGCCCCGCCGCCACCGGCTCCCGCTGCGGGTCGAGCACCCGGGCCGCCCGCTGCGCGGTGTCCAGGTAGTGCTCGACGAGCCGGCGCAGGGCGGCCGCCAGCAGGTCCGCCGGCTGGTCCCGGTGCGCGCGGTCCGCCGCGTACAGGCGGACCAGGTCGTGGAGGCGGTAGCGCTCCGGGCGGTGCTGCTGGACCAGGTGGTGGTCCTGCAACGTCTGCAGCAGCAGCCGGGTGCGGGTCGGCGGCAGACCGGCCAGGCGCGCCGCGGCCGCGAGCCCGATCTCCGGCCCGGGCGCCAGCCCCAGCAGGAGGAACAGCAGGCTCGGCGCGGCGGCGAGGCGGTGGTGGGAGGCGGCGAAGACCGCTCGGAGGTCGGCGGTCAGGTCGCCGGCGTTCAGCGCGTCGAGTCGGGTGGCCTCCTCGCGCAGCTCCTCCGTCACCGCGTCGAGCGGCAGGTCCGGCTGCATGACCGCCCGCGCGGCGACGATGCTCAGCGCCAAGGGGAGCCCGCCGCAGCGGCGCACGATCTCCCGGAGGCTGGCCGCCTCGGCGTCCGCCCGCTGCCGGCTGAGCCGCCGGGCCAGCAGCTCGTGGGCCTCCTCGCCGTCGAGGACGTCCAACCCGAGCCACCGCGCGCCGTAGGTGGTGATCAGCCCGCCGAGCCGGACCCGGCTGGTGATCAACACGACGGAGCCGGGGCCGCCCGGCAGCAGCGGCACCACCTGCTCCATCCCGTGCGCGTTGTCGAGCAGGATCAGCATCCGGCGGCCGGCGACCAGGCTGCGGTAGAGCGCGGCGCGGGCGTCCAGATCGGCCGGGATCGACGCGGGCGGCACCCGTAACCCGTCGAGGAACCCGCGCAGCGCGACCTCCGGGGTCATCGGCCCGCCCGGGTCGAAGCCCCGCAGGTTCACGTACAGCTGGCCGTCGGGGAAGCTGGCCAGGTTGTCGTGGGCCCACCGCAGCGCGAGGGAGGTCTTGCCGACGCCGCCGGTCCCGCCCACCGCGCACATCGCCACCGACAGCGCGGCGCCGTCGCGGACGGACAGCACGCGGGTCAGCTCCGCCAGCTCGTGGGCACGGCCGGCGAAGTGCGGCGGCGGCGCGGGTAGCTGGCGCGGCATCGTCGCCTCGCCGGCCGCCACCGACCCGGTCGGCTCCCGCAGCTCCGTGTCGCCCTTGAGGACGTCGGTGTGCAGCCGTTGCAGCTCCGGCGTCGGGTCGACACCGAGGGAGTCGGCGAGGCGACGCCGCAACCGGTCGTACTGGTCGAGCGCCTCCGCCTGCAGTCCGCAGCGGCTCAGCGCGAGCATCAGCTGGCTGACCAGCCGCTCGTCGAGTGGGTGCTCCTCGACGCACGCCATCAGATAGGGCGCCAGCGCGGCGTGCTGGCCGTGGCGCAGTGCCAGGTCCGTGCGGTCGCGGTCGACGGCGACCCGGTCGCGCTGCAACGCGTCCCGCAGGCCGTTGGCCCAGGGCGTGTCCAGCGGTGCGAGCGGCAGGCCGCGCCAGAGACCCAGCGCCTCCTCGAAGATGCGCAGGGCCTGCCCGGCGTCCGGTGTCGTCCGGGCCAGCCCCGCGAGCCGGTGGAACCGGTGCAGGTCCACCGAGGCGGCGTCGGCGGCGAGGAGGTACCCGCCGGACTGGCGGACGATCTGGACGTCGTCGGCGGGTGCGAGGCAGGCGCGCAGCCGGGACACGTAGCTGTAGAGAGTGGCATGGGCGCCCGTCGGCGCGTGCTCACCCCACACCCGGTCGACGAGCTGCCCGACCTGGACGACCTGGTTGACGTCGACGAGCAGCGCGGCCAGAACGCAGCGCTGTCGGACGTGACCCACGTCGAGCGGCCTGCCGTCAACCTGTGCCTGGAGATCGCCCAGCAGGCCGAATTCCGTGGGCATCAACACCGTTCCTTCACCCGGGCGTCGTGCCGGGAAGCCGCGTCAGCCCGAGCCGTTCAAGCTTGTCCAAGGATTGTCCAAGATTGATGAGCTAGCCGGCGTCCCCTGTCCACGGCTCGGGAAACGGCGCCGGGTCAGTCGCGGTCGCGCTCGTGGGCGTCGCGCGCCGTCCGCAGCTCGGGCACCGACGCCTCCAGCAGGTCGGCGAGACCGCGGAGCTGCTCGGCCACCCGGGCGCCGAGGGGGGTGAGCGAGTATTCGACGCGCGGTGGGATCGCCGTGAGGACCTCGCGGGTGAGCATGCCGTCCCGCTCCAGGGTCTGGAGGGTCTGCGAGAGCATCCGCTCGCTGACCCCGTCGATGCGGCGGCGGAGCGCGTTGAACCGGTAGCGACCCTCGCCGAGTGCCAGCAGTGCGAGGGAGGCCCACTTCGAGGTGACGTCCTCGAAGGCCGCCCGGGACGTGCAGCCCCGTGCGAAGACATCGCTGACCAGTTCCTGGGTAGGCCCCGCCGGGTCCTGGGCAGGCATGTCGTCCACGCCACGAGCCTACCCCACAGTTACGGGCAAGCATGTACTGTAGATTCGTAAGTGCTTCCAGTTCGTCATCGCCGTAGCGGAGGTTCCATGCCCACCTATGCCGTCACCGGCGCCACCGGCCGACTGGGCCGCCTCGTGATCGGGCGACTGCTCGACACCGGCGTACCCGCGGCCGAGATCGCCGCCATCGTCCGCAGCCCGGAGAAGGCCACGGATCTCGCCGCGCGGGGCGTCGAGATCCGCCGGGCCACGTACGACGACCCGTCGACGCTGCCCGGCGCCGTGGCCGGCGTACGCCGCCTGCTCCTCATCTCCGGCGACACGCCGGGCCAGCGCGTGGCCCAGCACACCGCGGTCATCGACGCGGCCCGGCTCGCCGGGGTCGAGCGCCTGATCTACACCAGCATCCTGCGCGCCGACACCACCACGAACCCGCTGGCGTCGGAGCACAGGGCCACCGAGGAGATCCTCGCCGCATCCGGCCTGGCTCACACCGTGCTGCGCAACAGCTGGTACACCGAGAACTACACCGACCAGCTGCCGCAGTACCTGCGGACCGGCACGATCCTCGGCGCCACCGGCGGCAACAAGGTCTCCGCCGCGACCCGGGCCGACTACGCGGCCGCCGCCGCCGCGGCGCTGACCCGCGAGGAGGACGGCAACGTCGTCTACGAGCTGGGTGGGACCGCCTTCACCTTCGACGAGCTGGCCGCGGCCGTGACCGAGGTCACCGGCACCACCGTCGTCCACCGGGACATGTCGGCCGCCGACCTGGCCTCGACCCTGGAGACCGTCGGGCTCGACGCGGGCACCGCCGGGTTCGTCGCCGCGCTCGACCACTCGATCGCCCTCGGTGAGCTCGTGACCGACAGCGACGACCTCAGCCGCCTGATCGGCCGGCCGAGCACCCCGCTGCACGATGCCATCCGGGCCGCCCGGGCCTGACCGGCGACTCCGGGCGGGCGGCGGGTGCGCACCCGCCGCCCGCCCGACGCGCTCCGATCACGACCGCCGGGGCCGCCCGCACGGACTACTCGGCGTCGTCGGTGTCCTCGGTGAGCTCGGCCAGGACGTCGGCCGCGTCCCGGTTGCCGCCGTCGGCGAGCCGTCGCAGCTCGGCGACGTCGACCCGCTCGGCTGCCAGCTCGACGAGCTGGTCGACCGCGTCGCGGTCGCCGCGGTCGGCCAGGCGCCGCAGCTCGTCCATGTCACCGCGCTCGCTGGCGAGCTCGACGAGCTGAGCCGCCGCGTCGGCGCTGCCGGCGTCGGCCAGTCGCCGCAGCTCCGCCAGGTCACCCTGCTCACCGGCGAGCTCGACGAGCTGGTCGACCGCGTCCCGGTCACCGTTCGCGGCCCGCTCCCGCAGGCTCGCACGATCCGCACCTGACACGCTCGCACCTCTCACCCGACCGTCGCGCGCCGGCTCGTCCCACCCGCCCGCTCGTTGGCTCGCGGGTCCTCCGGTGGCCCCGGCGTACCCCAGCACCGAAGCTAGACCACCCGGCACCGCGCCGGGCGGTCGACGGCTGGGGAAACACCCGGCCGACGGCGGACCCGCACGCGAAGCCACCGCCGCGCAGAGCGTGACGGGCAGGGTCGACTCAGCCGGCCTCCGTGGGATCGGCGACGAGCAGACCGGTCAGCAGGCCGCGCAGGGTCCGCTCGAAGAGGTCCGCCCGGGGCGCGGGCGCCGGGGGCTGGCTGAAGGCCGCGACGAGGTGCGGGTACGCCGCCAGGTCGGCGCCGGCGAAGCTGAACGACCCGGCGGCGGCCGCGCTGCGGGCGAAGAGGCTCACCACGCCGGTCACCATCGCGATGGCCTCGAACTTCGCGGTGACGGCGCAGGCGACGGGTTCCAGGATCCGGAGACAGTTGTCGAACCAGGCCAGGCTCTCGGGGCCGACCGCGGACGGCCGGTGACTCACCTCGATCAGCCATGGGTGGCGCCGGTGCAACGCCAACTGGCGGCGGGCCAGCAGCAGCATCCCGTCCAGCCAGTCGCCCTCCGCCGGCGGGTACGGCCGCAACTCCCCCACCACCCGGTCGGTCATCAGGTCCAGCAGGTCGTCCCGTGATGACAGGTACCGGTAGAGCGACCCGGCGCCGGTGCCCAGCGCGGTGGCGATGGCCCGCATCGACACCGCCGGGAGACCCTCCGCGTCCGCCAACGCGATGGCGGCCTCGACGATGGCGTCGCGACTGTGCGCCGGGACGGGGCCGCGGCTGCCGCGTTCGGGCCTGGTCCAGATCGACTGCCGGCCGGAGCCGTCGTCGCCGGATCTCGTGGGTGCGTCGCTCACTGATCTACTGTAAACTACAAACGGCGTTCGCAGTTCAGTCAGGGGAGGTGGGTCGGCGATGGAACGGATCACGGCACGGGACGGCGCGAGCATCGTGCTGCACTCCACGGGCACCGGGCCCGGGGTCGTCGTGGTGCACGGCGGCGGGGTCACCATCGACGTGTACCGGCGGTTGGCCACGGCGCTCGCCGACCGGTTCACCGTCCACCTGTACAACCGGCGGGGGCGGGCGGACGCCCCGCCCAGGTCGCTGCCCTACACCTTCGAGCAGGACATCGACGACCTCGCCGTGGTGCTGGAGCACACCGGGTCCGGCAACGTCGTCGGTCACAGCTCCGGCGGGTTCATCGCGCTCCAGGCGGCACTCCGGCTGCCGATCGCCCGGCTCGCGCTCTACGACGCCGCGGTCTGCGTCGACGGCGGCTTCCCCGCCGCGTGGCTCGCCCCGGCGCAGGAGGCGCTGCGGGCCGGCGACGTCGCCCGGGGCCTCGCCATCACGGCGGCCGGCATCAACCCGCAGATGGCGGCGGCGAAGCTCCCGTTCGGCGTACGGCTGGTGATCATCCGTGCGTTCATGCGGACGCCGATCGGGCGGACGATGGCCGACCTGCTGCCGATGACCCTGGAGGAGTCCGCCCTGATCCGGGCCCACGACGGGCCTGCGAGCCAGTGGGCCGGGGTCACCGCCGAGGTGCTGCTGGCCCGCGGCGCGGACAGCCCGCCCTACTACGACGACCTCAACGAGGCGCTGGCCAGCGCGCTGCCCCGAGCCCGCACCCTGCTCATTCCCCGCAGCGGCCACGACGCCGTCAACCGGGCCTACCCGAGGTTCGTCGACCCGCTCGCCACGTTCTTCGGGGCCCCGGTGACACCGGAACGGACCGGCCACCTCTGACGCCACGGTCCCCGGTCTCCATCGTCAACTCGATGGAGGAGGCACGCCGGTTGGAGATGACCGAACGGCTGGCCCCCGGGTACGACGAGGACGGCGACGGCGTACCGGACGAGGTGGACCGCGTCGCGATCAGCCAACGGCTGGACGACCTGCGGGCGGTCATCGCCGAGTTGGAGCGCGAGCTACGGATCGACCGCGACGACGGGCACGGCCGCCCACACCGCGAGGACGCTCGCGCCGGGCGGTGAGCGAGCCGACGGGTCCCGGGCCGTCGGGTTACCGTGGAACGGCCATGAACAGGGACAACGCCTCGGCCCGTGCGGCCCTGCTGCGACTGCGCGAGCAGGCCGGGACGCAGGCCGCCGCACTCGACGGCGACCTGCGGAGCCTCTTCGAGGCGTCCCGGTCGTCCAACGCGGATGACGAACACGACCCCGAGGGCAGCACGATCGCGTTCGAACGGGCGCAGCTCACCGCGGTGCGGGACGCGACGCGCCGGCGCCTCGCCGAGCTGGACGTCGCGTTGCAACGGGTCGACGCCGGCACGTACGGCGTGTGCGAGAGGTGCTCCGGGCAGATTCCCGCCGAGCGGCTGGCCGCCCGCCCCTCGGCACGCACGTGTGTCGGCTGCGCCAGCCGCGCCTAGCGCGCTTGAACTTGTTGCCCGCGCATTCGATCGCGAAGCGGGTGTGGACCGCCGGCCCGGACCCTGAGACGATACTTGCGCTACAAGTGCAAATAGTTCGTCTACCGAGGTGGAGGATCGATGCACACGTCCCGACGGAGACTGCTCTCCCTTCTGGCCGGGGTGGCCCTCGCCGCCGGCCCGACCGTCGCCGCCGTTCCGGGCGCCGCCGGGGCCGCCGCACCGCCCCACCGCCCGGTGATCTTCGTGCACGGCAGCGCCGGGTCGGCGGCGCAGTTCCAGTCCCAGGCCAAGCGCCTGGCCAGCAACGGGTACCCGATGGACATCATCGAGGCACACGAGTACGACTCGCCGAACGTCGCCACGATCCTGCCCCAGGTGTACGCCGGGCTGGACGCGCGGATCTCGCGGCTGCTGGCCGAGACCGGCGCGGACAGGGTGGACCTGCTCGCGCACTCGCTGGGCACCTTCGTCACGCAGGGCTACCTCAACAGCTCACCGGCCCGTGCCGCGCGCGCGGCGCACTACGTCAATCTGGACGGACGTACCGCCGGATCACCGCCGGGCGGCGTGCCCACCCTGGCGATCTGGGGCGAGGGCGACCCGGCCCGTGCCGTCGTGGGCGCGACCAACGTGTACTTCCCCCAGCAGTCGCACACCCAGACCGTGTCGTCGCGGGAGTCGTTCGGCGAGATCTTCCGGTTCCTCCAGGGCCGCGCGCCCCGCACGACGACCATCGTGCCGCAACTCTTCGGCACCGCCCGGGTCTCCGGCCGCGCGGTGCTCTTCCCGAGCAACGTCGGGGTTGGCGACGCGACGCTGGAGGTCTATCCGGTCAGCTCCCTGACGGGCGGCCGGCTGTCGAGCAGGCCCGCACACCGGGTGCCACTCGGCGACGACGGCTCCTTCGGACCGTTCCCGGTGCTCGCCACCGCCCGGTACGAGTTCGCGATCGTGCGCGCCGGCGCCGCGACGCACCACTTCTACTTCCAGCCGTTCCTGCGGTCCGACTCGTTCGTACGCCTGGCGACCAGTCGGCCCGGCGAGGGCCTCGGCGCGCTGGTCGACACCAGCGACCGGCACACCGCGCTGACGATCCAACGCCAGAAGGAGTGGTGGGGCGACCAGGGTGACGCGGGCGACAACCTCTGGATCAACGGCCGGGACGTCCTGAACGCGGCGAACACGCCGCGCGTCAAGCGGACGATCGCCGTCTTCGCCTTCGACGACGGCAGCGACGGCGTCACCGACCTGACCGCTCCGCTGCCGGAGTTCTTCAGCCAGACCTTCATCACCGGCATGGACGTGTTCATTCCGGCGGCGCCGGCACACCTCGGCCTCGTGCGGATCGCGGTGGGCCAACGCGGCGGTGGGTACGACGTGATCAACGTCCCGAACTGGAGGTCCAGCGAGCATCGCGTGACGGTGAGCGTCGACGACTTCTGATCCGGCGGCAGCCCCAGGCGGGGGGCCCGCGTCGACTGCCCGGATGCGTCGAGCGGGTCACCCTCGGCTGGTACGCCGACACCCGCCGCTCGAAGAAGTCACACCCCACATGTCGGTGTCGAGCGTGTCCACACCGGGGTCGGGACGCCGGTCACCCGTGGGCCGGAGCGGACGGCCCGGACGCGGTCACGGCAGGGCGTAGACGGCTCGTGCGGTGTCACTGAGCACGGCCGCCCGCTCGCTCTCGGTGCAGCCAACGAGCAGCTCGTCGGTGAGCGCGAGGACGTCGGCGTACCGGCCGGTGAGTTCACAGACCGGCCAGTCCGAGCCGAACAGCACCCGGTCGGCGCCGAACGCGGACAGCACGTGCTCGGCGTACGGCCGGATGCGCGTGGCGTCCCAGTCGCCGGCCGCCTCGGTGACCAGCCCGGACAACTTGCACACGACCCCCGGGCACCGCGCCATGGCGGTGACCCAGGACGCCCACGGCTCCCACTCCCCCGCCGCGATGCCCGGCTTGCCCGCGTGGTCGACGACGAACCGGACGCCGTCCACCCGCTGGGCGGTGGCCAGGGCGGCGGGCCGCTGGGGGGCGCGCACGAGGATGTCGTACGCCAGCCCGCCCGCCCCGACCGCGGCGATCCCCCGGGTCACGTCGGGCCGCCGCAGCCATGCCGGGTCCGGCTCGTCCTGCGCCTGGTGGCGTACGCCGACGAGCGGGCCGTCGGAGCGCAGCCGGTCGATCTCGTCGGCGATGTCGGGACGGGTCAGGTCGAGCCAGCCGACGACCCCGGCGACGAGGCCCCCGCTCGCCCGCGCGGTCGCCAGGAACTCCTCGGTCTCGGCGGCCGACGGCACGGTCTGCACCAGAACCGTCGCGGCGATCCGGCCACCGGAGGCGGCGCGCAGGTCGGCCACCGTGTAGGGGCGGCGGATCGGTGTGAGGGCGTCGTCCGACAGCCACGGGTACGCGCGCACCGCGGGATCCCACAGGTGGTGGTGACCGTCGACGATCATGCCGGCACCAGCCCCGCCGCGGCGAGGTCCCGCCAGAGCGCGTTGGGCACCGGCGCGCCGGCGAGGTCCACGTTGCGGGTGACCTGCGCGGCGGTCTGCGCGCCGACCACCAGGGACGCGACGGCCGGATGCCGCGCGGTGAACGCCAGAGCCGCCTGCGGCAGCGTGACGCCGTGCGACCGGCACACCTCGGCGAGCCGGGAGGCCCGGTCGCGCACGGCGTCCGGGATCGGCCGGTAGTCGTACAAACGACCCGGGTCGTCGGTGGCGAGCGTCCCGCCGTTGAACACACCGGCCGCGAGCACGGACACCCCGCGTTCCCGGCAGCGCGGCAGCAGCGTGTGCGCCGCCGACTGGTCGAGCAGCGTGTACCGCCCGGCCACCAGCACGGTGTCGACGTCGGTCTCCGTGACGAACCGTTCCAGCATCTGCCACTGGTTCATACCGACGCCGATCGCGCCCACGACACCCTGGTCGCGCAGCTCGTGCAGCGCCGGGTACGCCTCCTCGACGGCCGGCCGCCAGTGCTCGTCGGGATCGTGGATGAGCACGAGGTCGACCCGGTCCAGGCCCAGGCGGTCGAGGCTGGACTCCAGCGACCGCCGTACGCCGTCGGCGCTGAAGTCCCACCGTCGCGTGTGGTCGGCGGGCACGTCGAACCCGGCCTTGTCGGTCCGGTGCGCGGTCTCCGGCGTGGGTATGAGGAGCCGACCCACCTTCGTGGAGACGGTGAAATCGTCGCGGGGGCGCTCTGCCAGCGCGGCGCCGAGCCGCCGCTCGGACAGCCCCAGCCCGTAGTGCGGGGCGGTGTCGAAGTAGCGGATCCCGGCCTGCCAGGCGGCGTCGACCGCGCGGCGGGCTGTCTCGTCGTCCACGGCCTGGTAGAGGTTGCCGATCGCGGCCGCGCCGAAGCCGAGCTCCGTCACCCGCACGGGCGACCGGCCGAGTCGCTGGGTCCGCATGCCGCCTCAGTCCTGCGCCTTGCCGCTGGTCAGACGGGCGAGGACCAGCGCGACCAGGATGACGAGGCCGTTGACGGCCTGGATCTGGTCGGGTTTGACCTGGGCCAGGGTGAGTACGTTCTGGATCAGGCCGAGCAGCACGACACCCGTGAGGGCGCCGACCAGGGAACCCTTTCCGCCGTCGAGGCTGATGCCACCGATCACCGCCGCGGCGAACACCGTGAAGATCATTCCGTTGCCCTGGTTGGCGGCCACCGAGCCGAGCCGGGCCGACAGCATCAGCCCGGCCAGGGCGGCGAGCGCGCCGGCCACGATGAACGTCACCCAGATGACCCGCTCCACCCGGATGCCGGCGGCCCGCGCCGCGTCGGCGTTGCCGCCAACGGCGTAGATCGAGCGCCCGAACCGCGTGTAGCCGAGCACGACGACGCCCACGGCGAACGCCACGACCACGATCCAGATCGACAGCGGGACGGTGAGGATGCGCAGGCTGCCCAGGTTGTCGATGGTGGGGATCCGGTTGGCCAGGTTGGAGATGGTGGCGCCACCGACGATCGCCAGTTGCAGCCCGCGCAACGCGATGAGCATCGCCAGCGTCACGATGAACGCGGAGAGCTTGAACCGCACGACCAGCAGCCCGTTGAAGACCCCGATCAGGGCGCCGAACGCCAGCGCCACCGGCAGGACCGTCCAGGTGGGCCACGGCGCCCCGAGCATCGAGGTCTGGCCGACCACGAGGAAGACCGCCACCGCGGGAGCGATGCCGACGACCGACTCCAGCGACAGGTCGAACTTCCCGACGATCAGCACCAGCGCCTCCGCCAGCACCACCAGCGCCAGCTCGGTCTGGTACTTCAGCACCGTGTCGACCAGGTAGGACTTGGTGAGGAAGACGTCCGGCTTGAGCGTGTAGCCGTAGATCAGCAGCGCGATGATCGGTGGGACCAGGGCGAGGTCGCGCAGCCGGGCCAGCCGCAGGCGTTTGCTCGGGCGGCCGGTGGGTCGCGGCGGTCGCTGCGGCGCCTCCGGGGCGCCGACGGCCAGCGTCTCAGACATGCTTCTCACCGATCCCTTCGATCTCTGCCACGAGCGTGGCCTCGTCCCAGCCGCGACCGTGCTCGGCGACGACCCGGCCGGCCACCATCACCACCACGCGGTCACACACCCGCAGGTCGTCCAGCTCGTCGGAGACCAGCAGGGCGCCGCGGCCCGCCCGGGTCTCCGCGTCCACCACGCCGAGCAGCGACTCCTTCGACCGCACGTCCACCCCCACGGTGGGGTGCACCAACACCAGGACCCGGGGATCGCGGGCCAGCGCCCGGGCCATCACGACCTTCTGCGCGTTGCCGCCGGACAGCTCCCCGACCGGCTGGTGCGGGCCGGCGGCGTGCACGTCGAGGTCGGCGATCGCCCGGCGGCCCTGGGCGTCGCGCCGCTTCGGCAGCACCACGCCGGCCGGGCCGAGCCGGTCGGCGACGGTCATCGTGGCGTTCTCCGCCACCGAGAGCCCGGGAACGAACCCGTCGGCGTTCCGGTCCGCCGGCAGGTACCCGATACCGGCGCGCAGGGCGGCCGGGACGCTGGCCGGCCGCACCGTGACGCCCGCGACCCGCACCCGGCCGGTACGCGGACGCAGCCCCACCACGGCCTCGGCGAGCTGCCGCTTGCCACTCGCGGCGGAGCCGGCCACACCGACGATCTCGCCCTGCCGGATGGTCAGGTCGATCGGCTCGGTGAGGTCGGGCACGCCCACCGCGTCGAGGGTGAGCGCCGGCTCGGCCTCGTCCGGCACCGGCGGTCGGTCCTTTCCGACCTGCACCAGCCCGTGCGCGTCGCCGATCATCGCCTCGACGAGCCTGGCGTGGTCCAGCTCCGCGACCGGCGCCGTCACGATGTGCCGGGCGTCGCGGAACACCGTCACCCGCTGGCAGATCTCGTAGATCTCCGGAAGGTGGTGGGAGATGAACAGGAAGGTGACGCCCTGCTGCTGGAGGCCGGTGAGGCGGTCGAAGAGCCGCGCGATGGCCCGCGCCTCGAGCTGCGCGGTGGGCTCGTCGAGGATGACGAACCGGGCGCCGTGCGACAGCGCGCCCGCGATCTCCACGAGCTGACGCTGCTCGACGGTCAGCTCCTTCGCCGGCGTGTCCGCGTCCACCGGCACCGACCACGACTCCAGCAGGTCGTTCGCCGCCCGCCTCAGCCGGGACCGGGACAGCAGGCCGAACCGGCCGCGCGGCTGCCGGTCGAGGAAGAGGTTCTCCGCGACCGACAGCTCGCCGACCACCGACGGCTTCTGGTAGACGCAGGCCACCTGCTGGCGCCAGGCGACGCGGTCGCCCAGCGGCGGCGCCGGTCGCCCCGCGAAGCGCACCTGGCCGGCGTCCGGCTTGAGCAGACCGGTCAGGACACCGACCAGCGTGGACTTGCCGGCGCCATTGCGGCCGACGAGCGCGTGCGTCTCACCGGGCAGCACGGTCAGCGTTCCGTCGGCGAGCGCCACGGTCGGGCCGAACCGCTTGGCGACCCCCACCGCCTCGACTACGGGTTTGGACTCGTCGTCGACCATCACACCGTCCCTCCGGATCCCGGCGTCGGGCCGTGCGGCGCCGGCCGCCCCGCAGGATGCCCGGCGCCGCGCGGTCCGCGCTACTTCTTGTTGCCCCAGAGGGCGGGGTCGTCGACGTTGTCCTTGGTGATCAGGGGCGCCGGGAGCTGGTCCTCGTAGCCGTTGGGCAGCTTGATGACGCTGCTGCCGTGGTCGGTCGGGCCCTCCTTCGGCGTCACGCCCTCCATCGCCTGCCTGGCCCAGTACAGGCCGTACTGCGCGTAGGCGTCCGCCGGCTGGGAGACGGTGGCGTCGATCTCGCCCTTGCGGATTGCGTCGAGCTCCTGCGGGATGCCGTCGTTGGAGACGATGAAGATGTGCCGCGGGTCCGTCGGCGGGACGAGCAGCTTGCGCTGCTTGAGCACCTGCAGGGTCGGGTCGAGGAACACCCCGCCGGCCTGCATGTACACACCCTTGATGTCCGGGTCGGTCGACAGCCGGGTCTCCAGGGCGGCCTGCGCCTTGCTGCCCTCCCACTCGGTCGGCTCCTCGAACACGGTGATGCCCGGGAACTTGGTGGTCATGCACTCCTTGAACGCCTCGGACCGGTCCCGGCCGTTGATGGACGACAGCGCGCCCTGGAACTCGATCACCTTGCCCCTGCCACCGAGCTTCTCCCCGAGGAACTCGCAGGCCTTCGTGCCGTACGCCCGGTTGTCGGCGCGGACGACCATGTAGACGCTGCCGTTGTCCGGCCGGGTGTCCACGCTGACCACCGGAATCTTCTTCTGTGCCAGCTCGTCGAGCTTCGGGCCGATCGCGCCGGTGTCCTGCGGGGCGATCACGAGCGCCTTCGCGCCCTGGGTGACCAGGCTGTCGACGTTGCTGATCACCTTCTGGATGTCGTTCTGCGAGTTGGTCTGCGCGGTGAGTTCGACACCGACCTCCCCGGCCTTCGGGGTGATGTAGCTGGCGTACGCGTTCCAGAAGTCGGAGTCGGCGCGCGGCAGGTCGACACCGACGGACCCGGTGCCTCCTCCGCCGGCGGCGGGTTCGGCGGAGTCCTTGCTGCACGCCGCCGCGGACGCGACCAGCGCCACGGCCATGGACAGCCCGAGCACCCCTCGGGCGGTCACACCGATCGTCATGGCTTTCCTCGATTCACTGGCAGGGAAGGGTTTTCGCGGTCCGCGGCCGCCGTGGTGGCCGGCCGGAGGCGGAGCCCGTGCACGCCACCGTCGACGGCGAGCACGGTCCCGGTGGTGGACGCGGCCAGCGGGCTGGCCAGGTACGCGATCGCGGCGGCGACCTCGGCGGCGGAGACCAGCCGGCCGATCGGCTGACGTGCGCGCAGGGCGGCCAGTTCGGCGTCCGGGTCGTCGGCCGCGGCGAGCAGCCGGCGGACCCAGGGGGTGTCGGCCGTGCCGGGATTGACGCAGTTGACCCTGATCCCCTCGGCGATGTGGTCGGCGGCCATGGCGAGGGTCAGCGCCTGCACCGCACCCTTCGTCGCGCTGTAGAGCGCCCGGTTGGGCAGGCCGGCGGTCGCGGCGATCGAGCAGGTGTTGACCACGGCCGCGTGGGATGACGCCCGCAGGTGCGGCAGGGCCTCCCGGGTGACCCGGACGATGCCCACCACGTTGACGTCGAAGACCCGGTGCCACTCGTCGTCGGCGTTCGCCTCGACGGTGCCCTGCGCGCCGGTGCCGGCGTTGTTGACCAGCACGTCGATCCCACCGAGGCGCCGCGCGGCCTCGGCGACGGCCCGGGTCACCTGCTCCGCGTCGGTGACGTCGCAGACGATGCCGTGCAGCGGGGCCGGCACGCCGGACGGGTCCAGGTCGAGGCAGGCGACCGCGGCGCCCCGCTCGACGAGCAGCCGGGCGGTCGCGAGACCGATGCCGGAGCCGCCCCCGGTGACCACGGCGCGCAGGCCGGCGAACTCGGCGCTCATGCCGCCTCTCCTTCCATCCACACGGGGCCGTGCGGGTAGGCGTAGTCGATCAGCGTCTGCGGCCGGAGGTCGGAGCTGAACCCGGGCGCGGTCGGGGCCAGGTAGTTGCCGTTGCGGATGACGACCGGGTGGACGAAGTGCTCGTGCAGGTGATCGACGAACTCGATCACCCGGTTGTCCATGGAGCCGGACACCGCCAGGAAGTCGAACATCGACAGGTGCTGCACCAGCTCGCAGAGGCCGACCCCGCCGGCGTGCGGGCACACCGGCACCCCGAACTTCGCCGCCAGCAGCAGGATCGCCACGTTCTCGTTGACGCCCGCCACCCGCGCGGCGTCCAGTTGCAGGTAGGAGATCGCGTCGGTCTGGAGGAGCTGCTTGAAGACCACCCGGTTCTGCACGTGCTCCCCGGTGGCGACCTTCACCGGGGAGATCGCCCGGGCGATGGTGGCGTGGCCGAGCACGTCGTCGGGGCTGGTCGGCTCCTCGACCCACCACGGGTCGAAGCGGGACAGCTCCCGCACCCAGGTGATGGCCTGACCGACGTCCCACCGCTGGTTGGCGTCGACGGCGATGCGGATGTCCGGGCCGACGGCCGCCCGGGCGATGCCCATCCGCCGTACGTCGTCGGCGAGGTTGGCCCCGACCTTCAGCTTGAGCTGGGTGAAGCCGTCCGCGACGGCCTCCTTGCAGAGACGCGCGAGCTTGGCGTCGTCGTACCCCAGCCAGCCCGGCGTGGTGGTGTAGCCCGGGTAGCCGCGCTCGAGCAGGTACGCCTCCCGCTCGGCCCGGCCCGGTTCCGCCCGGCGGAGGATCTCCAGCGCCTCGGCGGGGGTGAGCGCGTCGGACAGGTACCGGAAGTCGACCAGGTCGACCAGCTCTTCCGGGGTGGAGTCGGCGAGCAGCTTCCACAGTGGCTTGCCCGCCCGCTTGGCGCGCAGGTCCCACAGCGCGTTGACCACCGCGGAGATCGCCATGTGCATGACGCCCTTCTCCGGGCCGAGCCAGCGCAGCTGCGAGTCGTGCACCATCTCCCGCCACACGCCGCCGAGGTCGCTCAGCGTGCCGTCGAGCGGGCGCCCCACGACGTACGACTCCAGCGCGCGGATCGCCGTGGTCTGGATGTCGTTGCCGCGACCGATCGTGAAGGCGAACCCGTGGCCCTCGTGGCCGTCCGGGTGATCCGTGTCGATGACGACGTACGCCGCCGAGTAGTCCGGATCCGGGTTCATGGCGTCGGAGCCGTCGAGCTCCCGGGAGGTGGGGAACCGGATGTCGTACGTCCGCAGGCCGGTGATCCGCGCGGTCATGCCGCCGCCCCCACCGTCTGGCGCTGCGCGCCGAGGCCGTCGATCTCGACCTCGATCAGGTCACCGGCACGCAGGTAGGGCTTCGGTTCCGGCTGCCCGAGCGCCACGCCGGCCGGTGTGCCCGTGTTGATGACGTCCCCCGGTTCGAGCACCATGAACTGGCTCACGTAACGGACCAGCTCGGCGACACCGAAGATCATGTTCTGGGTGGTGCCGTTCTGCCGGGCGGTGCCGTTGACGGCCAGGCGCAGGTTCAGCCGCTGCGGGTCGGGCACCTCGTCGGCCGTGACCAGCCACGGCCCGAGCGGGTTGAAGGTCTCGCAGGACTTGCCCTTGTCCCACTGGCCGCCGCGTTCGAGTTGGAACTCGCGCTCCGACAGGTCGTTGGAGATGGTGTAGCCCGCGACGCAGGCCAGGGCTGCGGCATCGCTCTCCACGTAGCGCGCGGTGCGGCCGATGACGACCGCGAGCTCGACCTCCCAGTCGGTTTTGACGCTGCCCCGCGGGATCAGGACCTGGTCGTTGGGGCCGACCATGGTGTTCGGCGCCTTCATGAACAGGATCGGCTCCGCTGGCGGCTCCGCGCCGGTCTCCGCGGCGTGGTCGGAGTAGTTCAACCCGACGCACACGATCTTGCCGGGGCGGGCGATCGGCGGGCCGACCCGGGGCGCGGGGTCGGCCACCAGGGGCAGGTCGCCACCCGTGACCGCGGCGCGCACCGCCTCGATGCCGTTACCGGAGAGGAAGTCCCCGTCGATCTCGACCACCAGGTCGGAGAGGTCCACGAGCCGGCCCTGCGCGTCCAGCGCCGCCGGGCGTTCCTGGCCGGTCGCCCCCACTCGAAGCAGCTTCACTCGACAACCTCCGGCCAAACATCGGATCTGTTGCCTGGTTGTATAGTGGAGTTACGCGCGTGTTGCAAGAGCATGTCGAGAACTTGGGTCAGAGAGATCCGATGACCAGGAGCGCTTAAAACAGCGATCGAACAGGGCCCGGCTCACCGACCGTCCCCTGTGCTGCGTGACCAGGGGGTCACCGGCAAGGTCAGGCGGGCGGCAACGCCGACCCGGGTCCGCCGAGCGCATTGCGGAGCCACTGCTCGACGCCGGCGACGTGCACCGTCGCCCAGGCCCGGGCCGCCTCGGGTTGGCGCGCCTCGATCGCCTCGCAGATCGCCTCGTGCTGCTCCCGCGTACGCCGCACGGCCCCCTCCTGGGTCAGGCCGCGCCAGATCCGCGCCCGCGTGGTCGGCCCGGAGAGACTGTCGATCAACGAGCACAGCACGTTGTTGCCGGACCCCGCGGCGATGTGGTTGTGGAACCGCAGGTCGTTGGCCACCAGCGCCTCGACGGTCGGCGCCTCGCCCAACTCCGCGAGGATCGCGCGCAGGCCGGCGATGTCCTCGTCGCTCATCCGGATCGCGGCCAGCTCGGTCGCGGCGGGCTCGAGCACGCGGCGCACCTCCAGGAACTGCAGCACCGTGTCGTCCTGATGGAAGTCGACGACGAACCCGATGGCGTCCAGGAGCAGGGCGGGCTCGAGGCTCGTCACGTACGTGCCGTCACCCTGCCGCACATCCAGCACCCGGATCAGCGACAGCGCCTTCACGGCCTCCCGCAGGGAGTTGCGGGAGAGGCCGAGCCGCTCGGCGAGGTCAGCCTCCCGGGGCAGCCGGGAACCCGGGCTCAGCTCCCCCTGCACGATCATCGCCTTGATCTTGTCGATCGCCTCGTCGGTAACCGGCACCTCGCCCCCTTCCGGACATCGGATGTCTCGCAGACTACCTGCGGGCAGGTCGACCCGTAATCCGTCGACTCCGGCCGCCACACATCGGGCCAGATGGTCCCGCCGCACCCCTGCCCGACCGGCCTCCGCCAGCGGGACACCTCCGATGTGTACGACGACGTCGGCCTCAGCTTGCTGGCCGTCACCACGGAAGGCCGTGGCCACCGGTGTGGGTGGCCACGGCCTTCCGTGCGGCACGGGTCAGCGGTGCGTGGCCGCTGCGTAATCTGTTCGACGCGCTGCTGCCACTTCGGTGAACCCCGCCGCCCCTGGTACGGCGGCCTCGGGCAGGGACGGCTGGACGGGAAACGCGTGTGGGGCGGGCAGTGAACACGGCCCGCCCCACACGCTCCGGCTACCCCCGGGTCAGTCCCGGACGGTGACGGTGAATGGCAGGGACACCCGCGCCACCGACCTGGCACCGGCCAGCGTGACGCTGGTCGAGCCCGCCTTGGCCGCCCCGGGGACGCTGACCGTGGCGCCGGCGACGACGCCGTCGGCATTCGCCCGCACGGTGCTGACGGCGAGGCCGTCACCGAAGCTGACCGTGACCGCCTCGTTCGGGGCGAACCCGGAACCGTCGACCGTGATCGACGTACCGCGCGGTCCCGAGGTGGTGGTCAGCGCCGCCTGCGGTTCGTAGGTCGGCTTCTCCGGCTCCCCGGTCACCTGGACGGTGGCCGTCGCCGGCGTCCGCGAGGACGCGCCGGTGGCGGTGACGGAGTACCGGCCCGGCTGCGCGTTCCCGGACGTCGCGACGGAGGCGCGTACCGCTCCCGCCGAGGACGCCTCGACCGTGATGGTCCGCGCCGGACTGGTGCCGAGCGTCACGGTCACCTGCTCGCCGGCGGCGAAGCCGCTGCCGTTGACGGTGACCGCGTCACCGGTGGCCACGGTGGCGGACGCCGGCACCGCGATCGCCGGCTGGAGGGCGCCGCGTGCCACGGTCACCGTGAACGTCGCGGTGCTGCTGGACAGCGTGTCCCACGCGGTGACGTGCACCGTGTAGGTGCCCTCCTGCGCGTAGGTGTGCCGTCCGCTCATCGCACCGTCCGGGCCGATCGTGACGTCGTCCGGGGCCGTGCCGTCGCCCCACTGCACACGGGCGCGGTAGCCGGTGGTGCCGGGAACGCCGCCACGGACCGAGCCGAGGTTGGCCGAGAGTGCCTGCCCGGCGTTGGCCTTCTGGTCGTTCGGCGCGGTGGTCACCAGGGCGGCGGCCGGCGTGCCGTCGTCCGCGATGGCGAACACGTGGATCCTGCCCGCCGAGCCGGGGTCGCCGGTCTGGGTCGGCAGGGTCACCGAGACGAGCGTCTTGCCCGCCGGGATCTGGTACGGCGCGGTGGCGAACAGGAACGGCTGGGCGCCGTCCCGGCTCGTGCCGCTCAGCCGGTACGCGGCCTTGGCGACGACGATGTTGCCGTACGACGGGGTGCCGTTGGCGTTGCCGCCCAGCGTCCAGTCACTCATCTGGATCGGGATGGTGGCGGTGCTGCCGTCGCTGAACGTCGCCGTGCCGGTGGTGCTCTGGTTGCCCTGCGTGCCGGCGCCGACGAACGAGATGCTCCTGGCGTCGGTCGGAAGGTTCAGAACGACCGTCCTGCCGTTGCCGGTGGTGTTGTCCGGTTGCCCTGCCGGGACGGTCGGCAGCGTGAACTGCAGCGCCGTTCCGGGCACCTGGTGCCGCTGGCCCTGGGTCACGCCGGCTGCCGTCAGGGCGGCCCGCGAGTACGCCCACGCCTTGGCGTCGCAGTTCGCCGCGACGACGCCCTCGTCGCCGATGCAGACCGTGTCGAACGCCGCGGTGAGGCCGGAGCTCGGCACGTAGGCCACGTCGACGCCGACCGTGACGGCGCCCTGGCTGGTGCCGTCGGTCACCGTGACGTTCGCCTGGTGGTGGCCCGGCGTGGCGTAGGTGTGCGAGCCGCCGACGCTGTAGACGGCCCGCGAGCTCAACGTCAGGGTGCCGTCGGTGACCGGTGAGCCGTCACCCCAGTCGATCGTGGCCTTGTAGCCGCTGGCGGTGCCCCCGGTGACGGTGGCCAGTGGCACCGAGACGGGCGCGCCGGACGTCGCGTGCACGCTGCCCGCGGCGGTCACCGTGATGTCGCCACCACCGAGTTCGAGGTCGCCTCCGGCGAGCAGCTCGATCTCGGCGAGGTTCGTCTGCGCGGCGCCGACGGTCTTCGTGACGACGAGGCGGAACTGCGCGAACCGTCCCGGCTCGTCGATCGTGAACGGACGGGTCTGGTTACGCCACGGGAAGACTTCTCCCCTGCGGGTGTCGAGGGTGCTCCAGGTGAGGCCGTCGTTGGAGCCCTGCAACCGCCAGTCCGCCGGATCGCCCGCGGCCGCACCGGAGGTGAGGGTGTAGTAGCGCGGCTTCTGCCTGGTGCCACGAGAGGCCCAGCTGACCTGCGGCGTCGCGGTGGTGAACGTCAGCTGGGTGGTCGACGAGTCGTCGAACACCTTCGACGCGTCCTGCCCGCCGGTCGCGGTCGCGGTGCCAAGGCCGGGGCCGGTGACGTCCTGCAACGGCTTGGGCGCCGCGTCCCCCTTCGTCAGTGACGGCGGCGCGTCGTTCCTGCCGCTGCCCCAGGACGACGGGTCGGCACCCATCTGGAAGTCGATCGTGCCGCCCTTGGCGAGGGCGGACACGTCGACGGACACCTCGCGCTGCTTCTTCCCGTTGACCTTGACGCTCTGCACGTAGACGTTCTTCGTGCTGTTGTTCGGCGCGTTGACGACGATGTCGCCGCTCGTGCGGTGGACGGTCATCTTCGTGAACTGCGGCGAGCCGATGGCCCAGTGGGACGACCCGGCCTGCAACGGGTAGATGCCCAGCGAGCTGAGGACGTACCAGGCCGACATCTCGCCGTTGTCCTCGTCGCCCAGGTAGCCCTGGCCGATCTCGCTGCCGACGTAGAGGCGCTGGAGGATCTCACGCACGATCGCCTGCGTTTTCGCCGGCGCGCCGGCGTAGTCGTACATGTACGGGATGTGGTGCGAGGGCTGGTTGCTCATGCCGAGCTGGCCCATCCGCACCGCGCGCGCCTCGAGCATCTCGTGGATCGTGCCGCCGTACCCGCCGGGTCGGTCGGCGTTCTCCGGGGTGGCGAAGAACTGGTCGAGCCTGTCCCCCAGCGCCTTCTGTCCGCCGTAGAGGTTGGCCAGACCCTGGCCGTCCTGCTGGGCGGTGAACGCGAAGTTCCACCCGTTGGTCTCGGTGTAGACGCCACCCCAGTCGAGAGGGTCACCGGCGAGGAAGGTGCCGGACGCGTCGCGGCCCTGGAAGAGCTTCGTCCTCGGGTCGAAGAGGTGGACGTAGTTGCGGGCGCGCTCCAGGAAGTACCGCGACTCCTCCTTGAGCCGATCGCGCTGTGCCTTCGGCGTGGCCGGGTCCTTCGCCAGGGCCGCGCCCATGTTGCCGATGCCGTAGTCGTTGATGAAGCCTTCCAGCGCCCACGACACCGACTCCCCGGTGGAGGTCGGCGTGTAGCCGAGGAACAGCGAGGTCTCGATGCCCTTGCGGCCCACCGCGCCGCGCCCGGACGCGACGGTCGCGTCCTTGACCGCCGCGTCGTACGCCGCGAGCGGGTCGGGCAGCTTGACCCCGGTGAGGTACGCCTGGGCCAGTGCGACGTTCGCGCTGGTGCCGGTCATCAGGTCGGCGTAGCCGGGGGACGACCAGCGGGCGATCCAGCCGCCGTCGCGGTAGTGCTGGACGAACCCGTCCGAAATCCTGGCCGCGACGTCCGGGTACAGCAGCGCGTAGGCGGGCCACACGGTGCGGTAGGTGTCCCAGAAGCCGTTGTTGACGTAGATCTGGCCGTCGACGATCTTCGCGCCGGTGCGGGTGGCGGTCGACGTGCCGGTCGGCGCCGACACCGGGCTCGCGTACTGCCAGCGCGGAGCGGCGGCGGTGCCCGTGTTCTCCGACTGCGAGTTGGGGTACAGGTTCAGCCGGTACAGGTTCGAGTACATCGTCACGAGCTGCGTCTCGGTCGCGTCCCGTACCTCGACCCGGCCGAGCCGGTCCTGCCAGGCGGCGGTGGCGGCGGCGTGGACCTGGTCGAAGCTCTTCCCGGTGACCTCCAGGTCGAGGTTCCGCTCTGCCTGGTTGACCGAGAGGAACGAGGTCGCGATGCGCATGGTGACCTGGCGGTTCGTGGAGACGTCGAAGGTGGCGGACGTCGCGGAGGACGCCGTCGGCGCCCGGTCGAAGGCGCCGGAGACGAACATCCGGCTGCGACCGGCCGACAGGCCGCTTCCGTTGTCGACCCAGCCGGTGAACGTGCCACCGGCGCCGATCGTGAACGTGCCGTTGTAGAAGACGAGGCTCCCGGTCGCCGGCCCGGACGGGAAGGTGAACCGCATGATCCCGGCGTGGTCGGTGGGCGACATCTCGGCGGTCATGCCGTTCTGCAACGCGACGCGGTAGAGGTCCGGCTGCGCCGTCTCGTCCTCGTGGCGGAAGGCGAGCGCCCGGCTGGACGGCGGCCCGGTGAGGGGTCCGTCGCCGGCGACCGGCATGACCGACATCTGGTTGCGGTCACCCATCCAGGGGCTCGGCTCGTGGGAGATCGCGAGGCCCTGCAGCGTGGGCAGGTTCGCCGCGTTGTTGACGCGGTGGTACTGGTACTCCCAGGAGTCGGACGTCGCGTCGGTCACCGGCGTGAAGAAGTTGAAGCCGTTCGGCACCGAGGTGATCGGCAGGTTGTTGCCGCGCGAGAACCCGCCGGTGGAGTTGGTCCCGCGCCGGGTGTCGACGTAGTTGGTCAGCCGCGAGCCGTCGATCGAGGCCGGCGAGGCCGTCACCGCGACGTCGTCGAGCCAGCCCTGGAACCGGGTCTCCCCCGTCGCCTGCGGGTTGTCGTAGGCGAGCAGGATGCGATCGATGGTCTTGCCCCGGGCGACCGTGCCGATGTCGGTCCGCACCGCGTTCCACTGGTCGGCGTAGAGCACCTTCGACGCGCCCTGCCCGGATGCGGTGAGCGCGTAGCCGTGCTGGTCGACGGGCGAGAGCCGGCTCAGGTAGCTGCCGTCGGTGAAGTGCAGGTCGACCGCCGCGTAGGTGGACGGGTACTGCGCGTCCTGGCCCGTGAACTCCGGGAAGATCTTGTAGGAGAGGCGGGTCTTCGGCCCGACCGGGATGTCGACGTCGAACAGCCGGTTGGTCGCGTACGAACGACCGGAGGCCTCGGCGCCACCCGCGTACCGGAGCGAGGCGAGCCCGCTGAACCCGACCCCCGGCTTCGTGGTGTAGCCGCCGGTCGGACCGGCGCCGGTGACGCTGACCATGGGAGTCGCCGGCGGCTTGACGTCCGAGCCGTCACTGATGTCCCAGCCGGCGAGCTGGACGAGCGAGTCACCGGAGTTCGCGGTGACGTTCAGCCGGTAGTAGCCGTAGGCGGTCGTGTTGGTGAGGCTGTAGGTCTTCGTGGCGAACCGCCCACCGAAGGTCTGCCCCGTCTGCCGGTCCAGGTCGGTCCAGGTGCTGCCGTCGTTGGACCCCTGCACCGTGAAGTCCCTGGGGTCACGGGTCGGAGCGTCGTCGGCGGAGGTCAGGGCGTACCGCACCACGGGCGCCGGCGTGGTCAACCGGTACGTCACCCAGCCGGTCGGGTTGAACGCCAGCCACTTGGTCGAGGGGTTGCCGTCCGCGAGCTTCGCGGCGGTCTCGTTCGGCGCGTTCTCGGCGCTCGCGGTCACCGCACCGACCTGCTCGAGCAGGCTGCCGGGCAGGGCCGTGCGGCTCGAGCCGTTGAGGTTCGCCTGGACCGGCTTGCCGCTCGCGTCGACCTCGACGGTGCTCGCGACGGGCTGCGGGTCGGCGGTCTCGAACGACGAGCTGAAGGTGCCGGGTGGCGCGGTGGTGGGCGCGGCACTGGCCAGGGGGGCGCCGACGAGCAGCCCCACCGGCAGCAGGACCGCGGTTGTCGCGGCGATCAGTCGGGGGGACAGGAAACGCACAACGGGGGGATGCGACATAAGGGGCGGGGCCTTTCGCCTCGAACCGGGTCGAGTACGTCAAACGTCTGGGCAGAGTGGACCGGAACCGCGGTGGATCGTAATGAACTTCTTCGGAGCCACGGCCTGACATCGTTGTCATGGCAACCCATGACCGACGAACCAGGAGCGTGGACTGTGGCTGATGGTTCCGGGTAGATCACGGCAATGTCAATGGGTTCATCAGAGCGAAACAACGCGCGCTCCGGCACGTCGACTGCCCTACCTAGGCAGTCTGAGTACTTCGGGCGCCTCCAGCAGCGGGTCGCAAACCGGTGTCGGGTGCGCTGAAAAGCTTGCGAAAGGGTTTCGGCGGCCCGACGACGGACGTCCCGCCGTCGGACCTCAACGACCGCCTGCGGCCAGCTCGGCGAGCATGCCCTCGCAGCTGCGGACGACGACCTGCGCGCCCCGGCGCTGGGCCAGTGACAGCAGGGGATCCTCGGCCCGGTCGCGCCATCGCCACTGCGCGTCCGCGGCGACCTCCCAGAGCCGCTGCACGGTCGCCTCGTGCTCGACACCGAGCCGGGCGGCCAACCCGACCCCGTCGCCACCGATCAGCCGCTGGGCCTCCGCCACCAGCTCGGCGTCGAACCCGAGCCGGCTGTTCCGCAGTGCCACCAGCAGGCGAAGCTCCCGGAACTCGTGTGCGCCGGCGAGGATCTGCTCGATCGTGCCGACCAGCTCGTCGGCGCCCCGCACGGGCTCGGCGCGCAGCAGCGCCTCCACGGCGGCCAGCGCCGAGCGGGCCTTCAGCGTGTCGCGGCGGTCGATGAAGCAGCGGGTCATCGACTCGCGCAGCTCGGTGAGCCCACTACGCCGGATGAGCTCGGCGGACAGCTTCACCCGGCTGTCGAACCCGCTGCGGACCAGGGTCGCCGCCAGCCGGATCCCGAAGAGTCCGAACCGGTCGAGCAGCGCGGCGCGCACCTCCGGGTCCAGTCGCACCGGCAGCTCGCCACGGAGGAAACGGTCGGCGGAGAGCAGGTGGGCCTCCAGCTCCGCCCGGGGCACCCCGGCGAGCGTCGCGAGCGCGGCGAAATCCGACTCGCTCAGCATGCGGCCCGCCAGACCGACCGCGCCGCTGCACGCCACGACGTTCACGCAGAGCGCGCCGACCCGGGGATCGCGGTGGTGCCGCCGGGCGAGCTGGCGGGCGGTGAGCAACCCGTCGATCCGGCCACCGCCGGTCTCGTCCGCCCGGGACAACACCATGATTACGTTCACCGGGGCGGCCTGCCCGACCGCGCTCTCCCGGGTGGACTCCAGCACCCGCAGATCACTGTCGCGGCCGTCGCGGGTCAGGTACAACACCGCGTCGGCGTCCCGCAGCACCCGGTCCATCACCGGCAGGCGACCCTGCTCACCGGTGCCGGTCACCGCCGGGGTGTCGATGAGGGTGACCTGGCGCAGCGCCCGCGTCGGCCACTGCACCACGATGTCCCGCACCTCCCCCGCCCGCCAGCCGAGATCCACCCGCATCCCCGTCGCCGACTTGACCACCGTCAACTCCTGCGCCGGCTGGCCGGCGGGGTAGGCGGTGGCGCGCGGCTGGGCGCCGTCCTCGTACCAGGTGAAGACGCCGTCGGCGCCCTCGACCGGCGCGACCTCCTCCCCCATCAGCGCGTTCAGCACCGTCGACTTGCCGGAACGCCAGGGCCCGGCGACCGCGATCCGCAGTGGCTGTTCCAGTCGGGCCACCTGATGCCGCAACTGCGCGACGGCCCGGGGGTTGTCCTGGTAGAGGTCGATGGCCTGGTGCAGCAACCCCCACGCCGCCTCGTCCAGCCGCAGCCCGACGGTCATGCCCGGGGCTCCAGCAGCACCGGGGCGGGACGGGTCCCGCTCAGCTGCTGGGCCTGCTCGTAGAGCGCGGCCAACCGGGTCATCTTCAGCCGGATCTCACGCTGCCGCTGGTCACGCAGGGCGGCATCGGTGTCGGCCTCCTGCTTCGCGCTGCGGAACGACTGGACGATGGCCTCCTGGAGCTCCTCGGTGAGCCCCGTGAAGTGGTCGCGCAGCATCCGCTGCACCTGCCGCGTGGCGTCCCGGCAGTCCCGGATCATCCGGACGAAGAACTCGTCGACGTGCCGCTGGATCGCCGTCTTGACGGTTGCCTGCCGGCGTCGGAGCAACTGCTTGCTCTCGTCGCGGATGCTCTTGCCGCCGAAGAGCGCGCCGATGCCGACCGAGACCGGGTTGATCATCGGCATCCCGGCCAGCGTCGTCGCCAGACCGAACATCAGCATGCCGCCGTACGAGCCCTTCATGCCGGTGAACAGCTTCTGACCCGTGGTGAACCGGTCGATCCTCGGCCGTTCCAGCTCGGGCAGCCGGTCGCCGATGTCCTCCGGCATCGTCATCGACCAGGGCGGCAGCACGTCGTAGCCGTAGCGGGCGAAGTTTGCGGCCACCCGGCGGGCGATCCAGTCGCAGCGCTGGATCAGCCACTCGTGGTTCGCCTCCGCCGCCTCCACCAGGCTCCGCTCCAGCCAGTCCTGGAAGGTGTCCCAGGCGACCAGGGGATCGGCCGTGTCGAACGCCTCGTCGACCGTTCGCAGGATCTGCCGCGTCCGGTCGCGCAGGTCGTACTCGATGTCGCTGAGCAGGTCGGCCATCTCGTCGGTGAGGGTGTTCTGCCAGCGGGTGGAGCAGCGGCGCAGCTCGTCGACCTCGCGCTGGGCCGCGTGCAGCCGGGAGATCGGCCCGGACTGCTCCTCGGCCTCCTGGGTGGCCAGCTCGGCGCGCAGCGGGGCGGCCAACTGCTCCACCACCGTCCGGGCCACCCCCTGCACCGAGGCCCGGGCCAGCTGGTTGGCCTTGCCCGCCAGGTCCCGCTGCAACCGGGCGATGAGCGCGGGAAAGCCCGACTCGGCGTTGAGGCCGCGGTCGTCGGCCGCCGCCGCGCGCAGCCGCAGCGCCGCCGAGACCGGGATCAGCGGCACCGGAACACCGGCGTCGGCCAGGTGCTGCCGGTTGCGCTCGGCGACCGCGCGCCAGTCCGCCACGAGATCCGTCTTGCTCTGCACCACGACCACGTTCGGGTGCGAGCGCATGACGTGCAGCACCATGTTCAGCTCGGTGACCGAGAGTTCCCGGGTGGAGTCGGAGACCAGCAGCACGGTGTCCGCATGGGTGGGAGCGGCAACCGGGGCGCCGCCACCGATCGCCGCGATCTCGTCGGTGCCGGGAGTGTCCACCAGCACCAGCCCGGCGCCGAGCAGGGCGCGGGGCACTCCGATCTCGACGTACGCCGGGCCGCCACCCGGCCGACGCCCGACCGTGCCGGCCACCCCCGCCGCGACCTGGTTGAGCGCCACCGGGGTCCGCTCGACGATCGCCGCCGGCGCCGCGCCCGCGGGCCGGCCCGGCGTCGGTGGCGGCGCCTGGACCACGGCGGCGGCCGGAACGTCGGCGTGCTGCACCACGGTCGGCAGGACGGTGGTGCGGCCGTCGCCCACCGGGCAGGCCGGCGCGTTGATGATCGCGTTGATCAACTGACTCTTGCCCTGGTTCGGCTCGCCGATCACCAGGACCCGGAGTCTCGGATCCAGCAGCTGGGCACGCTTCTGCCGCACCGTCTGGAGCAGGTCACCTCGGCCGTGTGCGTTGCACGTGCGGGCGATCTCGTCCAGCACGTCCAACCAGATCCCCGCCATCACCGCACCAAGTGTGCGGATTTCGGCTCAATTATCAAGAGGGACCGGAAGGGAAACCGGAGAGGGCCGGACCGCCCAGGGCGATCCGGCCTCCCGCTCCTACCGGGAATCCCCGTCAGAGCAGACCGCCGGTGATGCCCAGCAGTCCATTGTCCGACGAGGCGGGCCCCCCGTCGTGCAAGTCGCCGGTCACGCCGTCGGTCAGGCCACCGGTGACGTCACCGACCGTGCCGGTGACACCAGGGACGAGCCCGTCCACCTGGTGCGTCACGCCGCCCACGACGGACGGCACGTCCAGCGGCGGGACCACGCCGCCCACGGCGCCGCCGCCGTCACCCAGGCCCAGCCCGCCCAGGGTGTCGCCGACACCGAGCGAGCCGAGGGTGTCGTCGACACCGAGGGAGCCGACGAGGCCGTCGACGTGACCCTGGGTGCCGGAGAGGACACCGCCGGTCAGGTCGCCGCCGAGCAGGCCCGAGTCGGTCGCGCCGAGCAGGCCGGTGGGGTTGCCGACAGTGCCGGTGACGTCGCCGACCACCGGGTCCACGATGCCGTCCACCGGCGCCACCACGTCGGCGTCGAGGGTGTGCGCCACATCGGACACACCGGTCAGGTCGGTGTCGAGGCCGCTCGGACCCACGCCCAGGCCGATGCCCGGCAGCACGGTGACGCCGGCGGCGACCGTCGCCGGGTCGACCGCGATGGCGCCCAGCACGCCCGCCTTGACGTCCAGGCCGCCGGGAGAGCTGGTGATGCTGATCTGCTGCGCCACGCTCTGCAGCTGGCCGACCACGTCGGTGGCGTCGGTCACCAGCGGGTCGAACCCGAGCTGCTCGACCGGGGCCAGCGGCGCGAGGCCCTGACCGGGGGCGTAGTCGACCACCAGCGGGACGACGTCCTGCACGTCGGCGGCCGTGATGTCGGTGAGCCCCGCGGCGTTCAGCGCACCCTCCGGGTCGAGGTCGAAGGCCGACCGCGCGTCAGGGTTGGTCAGCAGGTCGAGCACGAAGTCGTGGAGGGTCTGGTTCGAGTCCATGTGCCGGTTCTCCTCGGATGTGGCGTCGGCGACCGTCGTTCGTCGAGAGTGACGCTATTGCCGGGGGGTGACCCCGGACATCGGGGTTCCGCCCGCATCCCGTCCCGCCGCATTAGGGTCTCCACGCCCTCCTACGTTAGGGGGGCTGGGGGAAACCGTCCCGGCCAGATTAGGGTCCCGACCAGGGGGCGATCTCTGGTACGAACGTAGGAGCCCGCGGGGTTCGCCGGGGGTGGGTCGCCGGGCAGCGCCCGCGCGATCGCCACCGGCCGGCCAACTCACGGGGAGAGATGAGACGGATGCCGTACGTCCTGGGGATAGACATCGGAAGCACCAACACGGCCGCCGCCGTCGCGCGACGACACGGTACGACCTGGACGCGTCCCGAGCCGGTCCCGCTGAACGCCGGCTCGGTCCTCCTGCCGTCGGTGCTGCACCTGTCGGAGGACGGCTCACTGCACGTCGGCGAGCCCACGACCGACGACGGCAGCCGCATCACCAGGGACTTCGTCCGCCGGATCGGCGACGACGTGCCCCTGCTGCTCGGCGGTGAGGCGTGCGCGCCGCAGACGTTGACCGCCGAGCTGGCGACCTGGGTGGTGGAACGGGTGCACGCCTTCGAGGGCGGCCCGGCCGAGGCGATCGTGCTCAGCCACCCGGCGAGCTGGCGCCCGTACCGGCGGGACCTGCTGCGCCGGGCGCTGTTCGACCTCGGCCTGCGCACCGTGACGCTGCTGCCTCGCACGGTCACGGTGGCCGAGGGCCACGCGGCCCGCGGGTTCGGGGGCACCACGGCCGCCGTCTACGCGCTGGGGGGCAACAGCTTCGAAGCCGCCCTGGTGCGACGTACCCCGCGCGGCACGTACGAGACCTTCGGCACCCCACAGGGCCTCGACCCGATCGGCGGCGCCGACTTCGACGAGGCGCTGGCCGCCCACGTACGCACCGTGCTGGCCCGGGAGCTGGCGGCCACCGCACGTCGGGGCGCCCAGGCCGCCCTGCGGGGGCTGCTGCCCGAGTGCGGCCGGGTCAAGCGTGAGCTGACCGTCGACCTGGCGGCCGACGTGGTGCTGCCCCTGCCCACCGGGCCGGCGCGGATCCCGGTGACGCGGGCGCAGTTCGAGGACATGATCCGCCCGACGGTGCAGGCCACTGTCGACCTCCTGCTCCGGACCGTGCACGGCGCCGGCCTGACGCCGGCGCAGCTCGACGGCGTCCTGCTCGCCGGTGGTTCCGCCCGTATCCCGCTCGTCACCGAGCTGATCACCGCGGCCCTTCCCGTTCCGGTCGAGGTCGAGCCGGACTCCCAACTGACCGCCGCCACCGGGGCGGCGATGGCCGCCTGTCAGGTGGTGTCGCCACGCCCCCGCCGACCGGAGCCGGCACGCGAACCGGCGGCGGTCGCCGGCGCCGGCCGGGCCGCCATCCCGGCGACCCGCCGCCCCCACCACGACACCACCGTTCCGGGCGATCCGCCTCCGCGCCCCCCGGTCCGGATCCTCCCACTGGAACTGCCGAAGGCGTCCCGCCTGGCACTGGCCCGAGGCCGGGGACGCGAAGGATGAGCACAATGATCATGAATGACGTCGCCGAGTCCGGGCTGGTCCTGGGCGAGGGGCCGACGACCCTGCTGGAGATGGTCGCGAAGGACCCGACCGGGCCGCTGAGCGTCGGCCTGGCCGGGCCGGGCGGCCACGGCAAGACCGCGCTGCTCGCGGAGCTGGCGCGCGTCCACCAGCAGGCGGGCGGCACGGTGCGCACGGGTGCCCCGCCGCCGGACGAGGAGGTCGCCCCCGACACCCTGGTGCTGGTCGACGACGCGCACCTGCTCGACGACGCACGACTCGCGGCGCTGCTGCGCCTGGCGGCCACCCGCCGGCACCGGCTGGTGATCGCCCACCGCCCGTGGCCCCGGTCGGCGGCCCTCATGGAGCTGGCCGACACCCTGCGACGGGACGGGCAGGCCCTGCTGCTCACCGCGTTCACCCGCGAGCAGACCGCGGCCTACCTCGCCGACACGGTGGGGCAGGCCCTGCGAGACGATCTGGTCGACTTCGTCCACACGCAGACCGGCGGCGTGCCTCGGGATGTCGAGCGGCTGGCCCGCGGACTGCGCGGGCCGGAGAGCGGCGCCGCCGTCCCGGTCGAGCCTCCCCGGTCCACCGTCCTGGAGTTCGTCCCGGACCTGGAGGTGCTGGCCGCCGACGTCCGACGACTGCTGCTCGCTGTCGCGGCCGGCGTGCCGCTGCCGGTGAGCATGCTCGGCGCGCTCCTCGGCCGCGAGCCGGAGGCGGTGGACGAGCTGATCGCCACCACCAGGGCGGCCGGCCTGCTCGGCGCCGACGGCCGGCTCGCGCCGATCGTCCGACGGGCCGTCACCACGCTGAGCCCGGCCACCGACCGCAGCGGAGTCTGGCGCCGGCTCACCGAGTTGCAGCTCGCGCGCGGTGGCGCCGTGCGCCGCTGGTGCGGTCACTGCTCGCGGCGGGCGTGCTCGGCGACTGCCCGGCCCCGACGCTGGCGGCCGCCGCGGAGGAGGCGCTGGCCGACGATCCGGCCTTCGCCTCCGAGCTGTTCGCTGCCGCCACGGCGGCCGGCTGGCCGGCCAGCGCCCGGCAGGCGCTCGCCGCCGCGCTCGCCGGCAATCTCGACGGCGCCCTGCGGCTGGCGGACCGCCTGCTGGCCACGGCCGCTCCGACCGACCGCACGGAGGCCGCCATGGTGGCGGCGACGGCACTGGCGCACCGCGGTCACGCCGGTCGCAGCGTGGAGCTGTACCGGTGGGCGGGCACCTCCTCGTCGGTGGCGTTCGCCACCGTCGGCGGGCTCGCCACCGGCGACCCGGCCGCCGCCCGGCCGCCGACGGGCGACCTGGCCGGCGAGCCGCCCACGCTGCACGCCAGCGCCGCCCGACTGATGGCCGACGGGGTACGGGAGAGCGTCACCGGCCCACCGACCGCCGCACTCTCGGCGCTCGTGCAGGCTGCCGCGCTGCTGGAGCCGGACGGGCGGGCGGCGCTCCTGCCGGACAGCCCGGCCGCGCTCGCCGCCTTGACGGCGGTGCACTGCGGTGAGCTGGAGGTCGCCGACCGGGTGCTGCACCGGGCGCTGACGGCCGGCGTGGGCGGCCCGCTGATGGCTCGCCGTCACCGGCTGTTGCAGGCCTGGATCCTGATGGTCCGGGGCCAGACGCTCGCCGCGGCCGAGCACCTCGCCACGGTGACCGTCGACGGACGGCCGCTGGAGTCACGCGACCAGCTCTTCGCCGCCGCGCTCCGGATGGGCATCGGCCGCCGCAACAGCGACCTCGGCGCACTCAAGCGTGGCTGGGAGCAGGCGCTGGAGGCGGTCGTCCGGCACCCCGTCGACCTGTTCACGCTGCTGCCGCTGGGCGAGCTCGCCATCGCGGGCGCCCGGCTGGGCGACCTGGCCCGACTGGAGCCGTACCTGCGGGAGGCCCGGTCGCTGCTCGGCCGGCTCGGGGAGCCGGCACTGTGGAGCGTCCCACTGCACTGGAGCGGGCTGCACGCCGCGATCCTGATCGACGAGCCGGTGGCCGCCGACGAGCACGTCGCCGCCCTGCTCGCCGCCGCGGGCCACAGCCGGTACGCGGCCGTCGTCGCCGCGGCCGCCGAGAGCTGGGTGGAGGTGCTGCGGGGTGTGGTCGACCCGGTCCGGGTGGAGGCCGCCGCCCGGGGGCTGCACGACACCGGCCTGTGCTGGGACGGCGCCCGCCTCGCCGGGCAGGCCGCGATCCGCACCTCGGACCGGCGGGCGATGACCACTCTCCTGGAGTGCGCCCGCGTGCTCCAGGGCCGGCCGGCCGGCTCCACGGGCGGGCAGCGGCCCGCGACCGCCGCGGGCGCCACCCAGGTCGCCGACGCCAACGCCGGCCCCACCCAGCAGGGGCTCAGCGACCGTGAGTACGAGGTGGCCGAGCTGGTGCTGGCCGGGCTGACCTATCGCGAGATCGGTGACCGGCTCTTCATCTCGGCCAAGACCGTGGAGCACCACGTGGCCCGGATGCGCAACCGGCTGAACTGCGCCAACCGGGCCGAGCTGCTGGCACTGCTGCGCACGGTCGTCGCCGACCGCGCCAGCAACGCGGCCGGCCAGCCCTGGCCGCAACGGTCGCCCCGATGAGGCGGCCGTGCGGTGGGTGCCGGTGGCCCGGGCGGAGCGGAACGTGACGCCCCCCGAAGCCCGGTCGATCCGGATCAGGCTCGTCGCGCTGGCGGCCGTGCTGGTGACGCTCTGGTCGTACGCGGCCTACCTGAGCGTCCAGGACGCGGCCGACCTGCTCCGCGTCCGGGCCCTCGCGGACACCCTGGGCCAGCCCGTCGATCGACTGATCATGAGCCTGCAGACCGAGCGTCGGCTCACCGTCGAGACGATCGCCGGGGCGGAGCGCGCGGGGACCGCGCTGGCTGGCGCGCGGGAGGGGACCGACCGGGCGGCGGCCGAGGTACGTGCGTTCACCGAGGGCAGCGACCTGCGGCTGCTCACCGCGAGCGCGGTCCGCGACCGGGCCGACGAGCTGGTCCGGCGACTGGACGGCCTGAGCACCGTCCGGTCCCGGGTGGACGATCAGCGGATCGACCGTGCCGAGGCGGTCGACCGGTACGACCGGCTGGTCGACGCCGCCTTCGTCGTGTACGGGCCGGAGTGGGGCGCGTACGAGAGCGCGCTCGCCGCCGACACCCGCGCGGTGATCGCGCTGGCCCGCGCCCGGGAGCTGCTGGCGCGCGAGGACGCCCTGGTCAGCGCCGCCCTGGCCGCCGGTCGGATCAGCGCCGACGAGCGGCGCCACCTGGCGGAGCTGGTCGGCAACCGGCGGTACGCGAGCGCCGAGGCGAGCGCCGGGCTGCCGGCCGACGCGCCGGGGGACCACGAGCGTCTCACGGCCGGCCCCCCGTTCGCGGGCCTGCTCGCCCTGGAGGACGTGCTGCTGCGGCCGGACACCGCGAATCCCCTCACCGGCGTCACCGCCCCGGACTGGCGGGCGGCGGCCGACGCCGCCCTCGGCGCGCTGCACGAGCTGGTGACGGCGACCGCCCGCAGCAGTGTCGAGCGGGCCACACCGGGCGCCGCCGTGATCGTGGCGCGCACCGGCGCCGTGGTGGGGCTCGGTCTCATCGCGGTGATCGTGGTTCTGCTGAGCTGGGCCGGCACCGTCCGCCGGTTGACCGACCACCCGGGCCGGTCGGGCGCCCCCCGTCACGAGCAGGAGTCACCGACCGGCGCGGCGCTCGCCCCACCCGCCGTCACGGCGCGCGTCGACCCTCCGGTGCGGCCCCGGGATGCCACCGCGACCCACGAGCTGTTCCTGCGGCTGACCCGGCGCAACCAGATCCTGCTGCGCGACCAGCTCAGCCTGTTGGACGGCATGCAGCGGCGGGAGCGGACCGACGAGGAGAACGACGAGCTGTTCCGGCTCGACCACCTCACCACCCTGGTCCGGCGCAACGTGGAGAAGGTCATCGCTCTCGCCGGCGGGAAACCGGCCCGCCGCTGGCGGCGCCCGGTGCCCCTGCTCGACGTCGCGCGCGGCGCGGTCGCCGAGGTCCCGGACTACCACCGGGTCCTGATCGCGCCCCACTGGCCGTGGACGCTCGCCGGCCCCGCCGTCACGGACGTCATCCACCTGCTGGCCGAGCTGATCGAGAACGCCCTCGCCTTCGCACCGACGGAGACCACCGTCCGGGTCGCCGGCGAGCACCGGCCACAGGGCTGTGCCGTCCTGGTCATCGACGACGGCCCCGGCCTCGACGCGACCGCGCTCACCGAGGCGAACCATCTGCTCGGCAACCCACCACCGGACGGCCCGCCCACCGGTCGTACCGGGCTGTACACCGCCGCCGTGCTCGCCGCCCGCTGCGGCGCCCGGGTCTCGCTGCGTCCCAGCCAGCGGGGCGGGACGGCCGCGATCGTGCTCCTCCCGGCCGGGCTGGTCACGGCCGCCGGCGGCGGTGGACCGGCCACGCCTCCCATCGACCCCGCGTACCGGCCGGCCCGGCCCGCCGGGGACCAGGCGCCCGCGCCCGGCGGGCACGGCGAGCTGCCGATGCGGATCCGCCAACCCGGCCCGACCGGGCCCGAACGCGGCACCACCGGCCCCGACACCGTCGAGTTGCCGGTCGCGAGAGCAGCAAGGAGACATCGATGACGCAAGCAGTGGTCAGCGGAGACAGCCTGACCGGCGCCCTGGACCGCCTGGTCGACCGGGTGCGCGGCGCGGAGTTCGCCGTGGTGCTCTCTCCGGACGGGCTGCCGCTCGGCGGATCCCGCCGGGTCGAGGCGAAGCTGGCCGAGCAGATCTCCGGTGTGGTCGCCGGCCTGCTGGCGCTGGGGCTGGCCGCCACCCGGACCTGCGACGCGGGCGGGCTGCGGCAGATCGTGGTGCAGATGTCGCGGGCGTTCCTCTTCATCGCCACGATCCGCAACGGGACAATCCTCACCGTTCGGATCGCCGGCGACGACGCCGAGGTCGGGGACATGGCGTACGAGGTGGCGCTGTTCGTCGGACAGGCCGAGCGGCACCTCCCCGTGAGCCTGGAGCCGGCCCGCGCTGCGGTGAGCGGGGACACCGGTGTACACCACCGACACCGCTGACGAGGCGTGGTACGACGACGACGCGGGCCCGGTGGCCCGCCCGTACACGATGACCGGCGGGCGCACCGCACCGGATCGAGGACGGTTCGACCTGATCTCGCTGGTCGTCGCCCGGCGGGCAGCCGCGCCTGGCACGCCGCTCTTCCCCGAACAGGCGCGGATCGTCGAGCTGTGTCACCATCCAGTGTCGGTGGCTGAGGTCGGCGCCGAGTTGGACCTGCCCGTGGGGACCGTCCGAGTTCTCCTCGGTGACCTGCTCACGGCCGGTCTGATCGAGACGCACGAACCGCCGACGCTGTCGGAGCTGCCGACCGCGGATCTGCTCGAGGCGATACTCGTCGGGCTTCGCGCGCTGTGACCGGCCGGGTGGCACCCCCGACCGGGGGAAGCGCAGGCGCGTGTCCGGTGACGAATTGAAGGAGAAACAGGGAGTGCCGGCAACACCGCCCCAGCCACGGCGCACTGTGGTGATCATCCTGCTGGACCGGATCGTGGCCATCGCCGCAGCCGCACGGCGGGTGCTCACCGGCCGGGGTGACGTCTCGCGCGCCACGTGGGTGGCCGTCATCGCGGCGCTCGGGGTGCTGATCGCGACGGTCGTGTCGGTCGTCGGGGTCCTGCGTACGCCGGAGGGCCTGGCGCCGGTGACCCTCGACCCACCGCCGTCCGTCGACCAGGTGGGCACGTCTCCCGCCGACACGCCGAGGGCGCAGGCGAGACCCGCCGTCACCAGCCCGAGGCCGTCCGCTCCCGTAGAAACCACGGCAGCCCCGCCGACCCCCGAGCCGTCCACCAGCGCGCCGTCGCCGAGCGCCTCGCCCGCCGCACCGACGCCGGCCGCTCTGGGCGCCGACTTCGCCATCGAGGAGAACTCCCTGCTCAGCTACGGCGCCGCCGTGACGATCAGCAATCCCGGCGCCGTGCCGGTGCCGCAGTGGACGCTGGTCGTCACCCTCCCCCGGGAGTCGCTGCGTGTCAGCTCGGTCGAGGGCGCGCAGGCCAGCCGGGACGGTGCGGTGTGGACGTTCGTGCCCGACGGGAGCGCCGGTCAGGTGTCCGGAAGCGCGTCGGTCCGGGTGACCTTCCGGGTCAACGGCGCGCCCGTCAGCTCCGCCCCGACCGCCTGCACCATCGACGGGGCCACCTGCACCGGCCTGCCGGACTGACCGGCCGCGTCACCCAGGGTTCGGGCGGTCGCCACGCTCGATTGATCGTGCATTCGGTTGTGCTTCGTACCGTCCGAGCATGACTGTCCTACCCGCACCATCGCCGCCCGGCCGCGCCGCGACGAGGCTCGTCGCCCTGCGTACCCGGGCCGCCGCCACCATCGCGGCGCTCGCCGTCACCGGCGCCGCCGTGGCGGTGACCGTGGCGACCTCGTCGCCCGCCACCGCCGAGCCGGGCACCGTCGCCGTCTCGGAGACCTTCTCCTCCGGGTCGCTGCCCGCCGGCTGGAACGCGGTCGACGGCGCCTGGAGGGTCGAGAACGGCCGGCTGTACGGCACCTCCACCAGCTCGGGCGAGAACAACAAGATCACTTTCGGTCGGCACCTGAACGACTTCCGGCTCGAGGCCACGATGCGCTTCGAGTCGGTCTCCGCGGCCACCCGCTGGGCCTCGCTCGGTATCGACGTCCCCGCGAACGGGGCCACCCCGTGGTGGATCGCCACCCTGCGCAGCGGCACCACCGCCGCCAACGGTCTCGAGTTCGCCCAGCGGACCACGGCCAACGCCTGGGTCGTGACGAACACGGCCTCCGCCCCGTACGCCGCCGGCACCGGCCGCGACGTCCGCGTCGCCGTCGAGGTGCACGGCAACCAGGCACGCTGGATCTTCGACGGCCGGGAGGCGATGCGCACGAGCAGCCTCCAGCGCTCCCCCAACGGCGTCCAGGCGCTCTTCGTCAACGGCGCCACCGTCTCGTACGACGACGTGACCGTCACCGAGCTGGCGCCGAACGGCTACATCCGCCCGAAGGGCAGCCCGTTCACGGTGATCGCGCACCGCGGCGCGTCCGCCGCCGCGCCGGAGAACACGCTGGTCGCGCAGGAGATCGCGCGTCGGGGCGGCGCCGACTGGATCGAGAACGACGTCCAGCCGAGCAAGGACGGCATCCCGTTCATCGTGCACGACGGCACCGTCGACCGGACCACCGACGGGACCGGCACCGTCCGGAACCTGACCGCCGCGCAGATCAAGGCGCTCGACGCCGGCTCCTGGTTCGCCCCGCATTACGTCGGCGAGCGTGTGCCGACCCTCGCCGAGCAGCTCGCGGACCTGCGTACCCGGGGCGGCAACCTGCTGCTGGAGATCAAGGGCAGGCACACCAGGGACGAGGTCGCCACGATCATCCAGGTGATCCGGAGCGAGCAGATGATGAGCCGGGTGTTCGTCCAGAGCTTCGAGGTCGACGCCCTCCGGTACACCCACGACCTCGCTCCGGAGCTGCCGCTCGGCCTGCTCCGCAGCAGCCTCGACGCCGACCCGGTGGCGATCTCCAGGGAGCTGCACCTCACCGCGTACAACCCGGACGGCAACGCGTTGCTGGCCAAGCCGGAGGTGGTCGCGCCGCTGCACGCCGCCGGGGTCGCCGTGATGGCCTGGACGATGGACTCCGCCGGCCTGTGGCAGCGGTTGGAGCGGATCGGCGCCGACGCGGTCATCACCAACCGGGCGTCCGAGCTGGTCGGCTGGAACTCGGCGTTCATGCAGCGCGCCTCCGCCGACGCCACCGTTGAGATCACCTCACCGGTCGACGGCGCGCGCCTCGACCGGGCCCAGTCCCCCGTGATCGCGGTCGCCGCCACCAACGCGGACACGGTCACCGTCACGCTCGACGGCGGAAAGTCGGCCGCGGGACGCAAGCTCGACCTGGTCACGCTGACCGCTGGCCGGCACACCGTCCACACCGAGGTGACCGGCCCGGAGGGCACCGCGACCGCGACCAGCACCTTCACCGTGACGGTGACCCAGGCCGGGCTCGGCTACCTGATCCTCACCTCCGGCGCCGAGCCGGCCGCCGTAAACGCCATGACGGTCAAGCTGGCCCACGCCCAGTACGCCCAGCTCGCCACCTACGTCGACCGGCAGGCCGGCAAGCTGGTGCCCGCGGAGGTCGCCGGTGTCATCGCCGCCGACGCTCGCACCCTCGCGCTGACGTAGTCCGTCACCACGCCGAGAGTCCCCGCCGTCCTTCCCCCGACGGCGGGGACACGGCAACGCGCCGCGGTACGACGACCGGCAAAGGTCGAGAACCGTCCGCCGGCGACAGCACGCGCGACCTGCACAACTGGCGTCCGTGGACCTCCAATCCAGGTTTGACAAACCATCGCGGTTGCCGTATCAACCAGTGGGGTGACCGTCCTCACCTCGAACACGCATTGGTGGTCCATGTGAGAACGCGTTGCCACAAGCCGAGCCCAATTCGGATCTCCGGGGCAATGAGCGCCTCCATTGGACGGAATGGTGGAGGGGCCCGGTAACGTGGCTCATGACGTCGGTGCGCCCGCCCCCGAGACGCAGCCAGGTGGCATGCCTTGGACGATGAACGGCTCGCCGGTGTCATGCGTTTTCCTGGATTTCTTTGGCACCCTCGTCGACTACTCACCGAGTCGCACCGAGCAGGGCTTTCACCGCTCTCACGCACTACTGCGGAGCATGGGCCTGCGCATGGGGTACGACGAGTTTCTCCATGAATGGTCAGCCGAGTCGTCACGCCTCGACGAGGTCACCCAGACCAGCCACCGCGAGTTCTCCATGGAGGACGTCACCTCCGACTTCCTGAAGAGGCTGACGAAGAGCGATCCGGCGCCGCACACCGTGGCACAGTTCGTCGAGGTGTACCTGGACGAATGGAACAAGGGGGTCCGCTATCCGGCCGACGCACCGATGATCGTGGCGACACTCGCGAGCCGGTTCCGGCTCGCCGTCGTCACCAATACGCACAAGGCCGATCTGGTGCCCCGCCATCTGGCCAACATGGGCATCGCCGACTTCTTCGACAGTGTTGTCACGTCCCTGGAGGTCGGTTGGAGGAAACCCCACCCGGCGATCTTCGCCGAGGCGCTCGATCAGATGCGGGTCGCCCCGTCCGACGCCGTCTTCGTGGGTGACAACTACACGGCAGACTATCTCGGCTCCAAAGCCGCCGGGATCGACGGCCTGTTGATCGATCCGACCTGCCGGTACGACATTCCGGAGCAGGACCGCCTGCGGAGTCTGGGCGACATCCTTCAGCTGGCGGTTCCAGCCTCAGCCTGAGCGGGCCACCCAGGAGACCGTCTCGACAGGTTCGCCCGCATGCGGTCCTCCACCTCGGTCGGCACTCCGAAGGAGCGATCGGCCGCGAGCGCGAGAGAGGTGAGGTAGGGAGGCGGATCGCACAGGCCGTGAGCAACGGCCCGCGTGCCCTGCAGCCACCGCTGCTCGATGAGCAACTCGACCGGTTCCGGGTCGGGGAACGCCAGCTTGGCCGACCGGAGGCACTCGTCGCGAAGATCGCGCATTCGCCCGAGAACATGTTCTGGCGCGCTACTGTCCAGGACTAGCTCGGTCAGCTCACCCTCCAGGTCGGCGTCCTCCTCGCCCCCTCGGTCCCAGATCTCCCGCACCATCGACGTCACTCGCCCCGCGTGAGATGTGGTCGACAGGGCGCACAGGACGGGCAGCGTGACCAGACCTCGGCGCACATCTTCCCGAACGTCCATCAACTCGTCTGCCGCCTGGCGCAGTCTGCCGATGCCGGCCGCCACGAACCGCCGATGCGGCGAGAACGACCTCCGTGCGTCCTGGCACGCGACTCCGAACATCAGTTCGTTGATCGCCGAGCCGAACAGCCTCGATGTGCCGGATCGCCAGTACTCGTCCACCGCCGTGTTCAGTTGCGCCGGATCAAAGCTGGCCTGTGAGTCGCGCATCATGGCGTTGATCGTCCGTCTTGCCAGACTCGAGAGCAGGGAGACCGAGTCGACGCCGGAGGGCGCGACCAGTGCGTAGCCGAGGTTGGTGAGCAGCGCGGTCGCCGCCACCGACGCGGTGCCCCACAACTCCTCGGCGCGCCTGAGCACGGGCGCACCTCCGTCGAGCAGTATGTCCAGGCCCATCAGGGGGAAGCTGTAGGACAGGACGCAGCCGACAACCGCGTCGCCTTGCGCCGGACCACAGTTCAACGCGTCGGAGCAGGCCAGATAGGGCAGCGAATGGCGGTACACGAAATCGGTGGCCGACGAGGAGCGGAACCCGGACTCGACCAGGAACCCGACAACCCGCTGCTCGATGTCCTCCAGCTGCGGTTCGAACAGTCTCACCAGGGACGCCAGGATGTCCTGATCGGTCACCGGTGAAGCGCCGTGGCTGTCCTTCAGCTCGCCTTCACCCACGTGAAGTCCCCCTTTCGCGACTGCGGCTCCTCGATCCCGATCCATACGCCGTCGATCCGCCCCCCGTGCCGGGATATCCTGCCCAGCAGCAGGCCGTGATACCTGCCCCGCACCGCGATGCTCTTCCATGACCCGGAGAACGTCCCGTCGCTGGCCAGGACGGCGGAGAAATCGTAGGTCGTCCGCTTCAGCGGGAAGTCCCCGTCAATTCTGGTGCTTGTCGACCTGCCTCTCAGCAGTAGCCCGACCTGCGTTATCTGCAGATCCTCCTCGACCCGAACCAGCTCGCCCGACTTCTCGTACTCGAAGTAGCCCGCCCAGTGACCCTCTGCGCGAATTCCTCTGGATGACGACAACACGTGCTTTATCGACCCGAGCGTGCGGGTCGACGCGAGCAGGCCCAGCAGGAGGAGGGCCCCACCGAGGAGCGCCGCCTTCGTGTTGGACGTGCCGGGATCGCCGGTGGCCACGGCATTGAAGCCGGCACTGATCGCCGCGCCGACGAACCCGCCGATCAAGAGAAGCGCGAGCTGGCGTCTGAAGTCCATGTCGGTCCTGTCCCCTAGTGGCCGTGTCTCGGAGGCTCTCCCCGCAGGACAGACGCCCGTGAAGAACGTGGTGTTCGGATCTGGCTCACGGAACGGCCGCGCCGGTGCTCCGGCCGTCCAGAACCACGGCACCCTGGTGGTCGACAGCGGGGGCAACGGTCCGGACGCCCGCGCGATGAAGAGCGGCCCGTATCGACGGGATGCGCGCCGACTCCTCGATGATCAGCCATGCGGCGCCCGCGCCGCCTCCACCACAGGGCTTGGCCGTGGACACGCCCGCGCTCTCGAGGCATGGCAGGAAGTCGGGGTCGACGATCCTCTGGTCCAGTCTTTCCTGTGCCTCGCGGACACGTTCCAGCAGTTTCGGAAGCGATGCGTACGCTCCCAGCCTGATCACGCCGCAGAGGTCCGCCGCGAGGCGGTCGAGATCCCCGAGCGACGCCCGGACCCGGTGTGTCGCATACCCCCTCACGACGTCCTCGACCAGAGCCGCTCCCCTCCGGACGGTTGCCGGCAGGGCGATGACGATGCGAGCGGCGGCCCAGGCCTGGAATGCCGGGCCCAATGGGTGGGCGTGCCTGCCATCGGCGCTGGAGATGACCACGTTGGCGCCGCCGTACGAGGACGCGTACTGGTCCTGCCAGCCTCCCACGATGCCGAGGTGCCGTTCCGCGGCAGCCGCCGCCTCCGCCACCTCCTTCGGGTTGAGGGGGATCCCCCGGTCTGCCGCCAGCAGGCGGACCATGGCCACCCCCTGCGCGGCCGATGTGCCGAGTCCACACCCGGCAGGAACGTCAACCTCGACCGACATCGGTCGGGTCCGCCGTCGGTCGAGGCCGAGCACGCCGGCGCAGGCGGCACGCAGTTCCTCGACGAACCCGTCGGCGACCGGCTCACCGTCGCGGCGGTCGCGGAACGTCGCCCACGCGTACAGGGTGATGGCGATGTTCACGGATGTGCCGTTGGGCCGGCCCGCGTCGAACGGAGGAACATCGGTGTAGCCACCGGTGAGGTCGACGCGGACGGGCGCCCTGGCGATGAGGCTCTTCGCTGCCACGGGTCACCCGTACCGGATGATGCGACCGAGGCCCATCTTCTGCGACCCCTGAAGATTGAAGAATCTGGGCAGATATTCCGACACCCCCCACTCCTCGGCGAGCGTGGACGAGAAGTGCGCGTCGTAACGGAAATCCCTGTTCGCCAGATCGTGGTGGGACCACACGTTCACGACGTACTCGTCAGCTCCCAGCTCGACACACAGATCGTAGGTGTGTGCCACCACCGCCGGGGTGCTGGACGGACCGCCGAGCAGGACGTAGGCCACGACGTGGAAACCCCGGTCCTTCAACCGCCGTACGGCCTCGAGAATCGTCGAGCGGGACTGCTTCTTGCCGGCCGCCCGGAGGAACTCGTCGTCGCCGCTCTCGATGCCCATCTTCGCGACTCTGACGCCCGCCTGCCGCAGAGCGTCCAATCGCCGGGGACTCGCCTGTCGCACCGTGATCTCACATGAGAAGTGACGACCGGAACTGCTGAACATGGGTTGGAGATCAGACAGTCTCTGCAGACTCGGGGCGATCGCGTCGCCTATCTCCACGAGTGTCGATCTGGTCTCCGACAGGTCACGCTCGATGACGGCTCGGGGCAGAAGCGACAGCCCGGTGTCTCGCCCCAGACAGAACGTGCAGGAGTGGGGACAGCCGGCAGACGTGATGAGGGTGTCGGGTGCCTGGTGCGAGTCGACGAGGTTGCGCAAGGGGGCGACAGTGACGTCGAAGCCTCCCGTGGACGTGCATCCCGCGGCGCGGCTCCGCACCACCTCGGATATCTTCGCGGAGGGCAACCCCAGCAGGATCGCGTCGAAATCCTCCCGGAAGCGCTCCGGGACCTGGTCGAAGAACGGGCCCACGCCGACGGTGAACAGGCCGGCTTTCCGCAGGGCACCGGAGAACATGGCCGACCAATAGGCGTTACCGCTGTCGACCCAGGGAACAAGCGAGTCGCCCGCCGACACGACGACCACGTCGGGATCCAGCCCGACAACGCGCTCGACGGTCTCGTCAACCAACGGCGACCCGAAACGCATCGCATCCACCAGGTAGCGATAGTTGCGGAAAAGGCGCTGCCATTCGATGTACGCCGCGCTGCCGGTGAAGTCGGCATTCACGAGGAGCGCCTCGTGCCCCTCGTTTCTCAGATGGGCGGCGTAGTACGCGAGCTCGAGTGGGTATCGGTCGTTGTGTGACCCGAGTGCTCGCAGATAGGGCGGTTGCAGCAGAACCACTCTCGCCATGTCGTTGCCCCCTCGCCGCCCCGGGATTTTAGCAGGGGCACCGACAGATTTACATGCTTGGTTTCCTGGGTAGGTGCGCGGCATGTGAGGATGCGGCGCATGCGTGCCGTGATCTTCGACGAGTTCGGTGCCCGACCCGAGGTCCGCGACGTTCCGGACCCGGCGCCCCCGCCCGGCGGCGCGATCGTCCGCGTCGAGGCGACCGGGTTGTGCCGCAGCGACTGGCACGGTTGGCAGGGACACGATCCGGACATCCGCCTGCCGCACGTTCCCGGTCACGAGTTCTCCGGCGTCGTCGCGGCGGTCGGCGCCGACGTGGGCGGCTGGCGGCCCGGCGACCGGGTCACGGCGCCGTTCGTCTGCGCCTGCGGGCAGTGCCCCGCCTGCCTCGCCGGCGACCAGCAGGTGTGCGAGCGGCAGACGCAGCCCGGCTTCACACACTGGGGATCGTTCGCCGAGTACGTGGCGGTGCGCAACGCCGACGTCAACCTGGTCCGGCTGCCGGACGAGTTGGACCACCCGGCCGCGGCAGCCCTCGGTTGCCGCTTCGCCACCGCGTTCCGGGCCGTGGTCGGCCAGGGACGGGTCGCCGCCGGCGAGTGGGTCGCGGTGCAGGGCTGCGGCGGCGTGGGCCTTTCGGCGGTGATGATCGCCGCGGCCTGTGGCGCGCAGGTGGTGGCGGTCGACGTCGCGCCCGGCGCGCTCGAGCTGGCGAGGAGTCTGGGGGCCACGGTGTGCCTGGACGGAAGCGCCCTGGGCGGGCCGGAGGCGGTGGCCGCGGCAGTCCGGGAGGCGACCGGGGGCGGCGCCCACCTGTCCCTCGACGCGTTGGGCAGTTCCGCCACCTGCACCGCGTCCATCGAGAGCCTGCGGCGGCGCGGACGGCACGTGCAGGTCGGTCTCCTCCCCGCCGCGCAGGGCCGGCCAGCCCTGCCGATGGATCTCGTCATCGCGTTCGAGCTGGAGCTGCGGGGAAGTCACGGCATGGCCGCGCACGCCTATCCCGAGCTGCTGCGGCTGGTGACCGCCGGCGTCCTACGCCCCGCCGAGCTCGTCACACGCACCATCGCCCTCGCCGAGGCGCCCGACGCGCTGTCCAGCATGGACGGACCGGCCCTCGGCGGAATGTGCCTGATCCAGCCGCGTTGACCACCGTGGGGACGGCGAGCGGCGTCTCCCGACGCTGGCGGTGCCGGAGCGGGGGCGGCGGACGGGCATCGGCTACGACGACGCGGGCATCGCCGCGCTGGGACGGCCCTCGTTCCCGCTGCGGTCCAGCGCGGACACGCAGTAGGTGAGCGGGGCGCTGGCCGGTGCCGCGCGGTCGACCCAGCCCGTTCCCCGGGCGGTGCCGACCAGTCGGGCGGCGTCGCCGTCGACGCGGTAGACGGCGAAGCTCGTGGCCCCTTCCCCGCGCCAGGTCAGCGCCACCTCGCCAGCGTCCGTACGCCGGACGCCGGTGACCTCGGGCGCTGCCGGCGGCGCCGCGGGTAGCTGCGCCATCGCGGGCACCAGCGCGGGGCTGGCGTAGTGGGCCCTGCTGTACCGGCTCACCGCGCCAAGCTTGTCGGCGCGTACCTGCCGGGCGCTGAAGTGCACGCTCCCGCTCACCCCGTACCGGCGGTTGAGGGCCAGTTGGCGGTCCAGCTCGGCCGGGTTGCGCCAGGCGCCCGACTCGCCGACCCGATAGTCGGCCTGCCCGATGTAGAGCTGCACCCGGGTGCCCTTCACCGTGGCCGCCCACCACGGCAGGAGCTTCGCGTAGTCGGCCTTGCCGAACCCGATGTGCCAGTAGAGCTGCGGCACCACGTAGTCCAGCCACTGCTTCCGTACCCAGAGTCGGGTGTCGGCGTAGATGTCGTCGTAGCTCTGCAACCCGGCCGTCGCGGAGCCGGCCGGGTCGGTGCGCTCGTTGCGCCAGATGCCGAACGGGCTGATGCCGAACTTCACCCACGGCTTGATGGCCTTGATCCGCTCGCTCATCTCCCGGACGAGCGTGTTCACGTTGTCGCGGCGCCAGGCGTCCCGGTCCGCGAATCCCCGGCCGTGACGGGCGAACGCCGCGCCGTCCGGGAAGTCCTGTCCGGCCTCGGGGTACGGGTAGAAGAAGTCGTCGAAGTGCACCCCGTCGACGTCGTACCGCTGGACCGCCTCCAGCATCGAGTCCTCGACGAAGGTGCGTGCCTCGGGGATGCCGGGGTTGAAGTAGAGGCGGCTGCCGGGCTTGTCGGCGCTGGGGTAGGTCACCACCCAGTCGCGGTGCCGCCGCAGCGGGTGCGTCGGCGCGAGCTGGTCCAGCTTCGGGCCCGGCCCGCCCACCGTGGCCGGCTGCCCACCGCGGTACGGGTTGAACCAGGCGTGGAACTCGAGGTTCCGGGCGTGCGCCTCGGCGACCATGAACGCCATCGGGTCCCAGCCCGGATCGCGTCCGTCGCGGCGTCCGGTCAGCCACTCCGACCAGGGCGCGTAGCTGGACGGCCAGAGCGCGTCGCCGCTCGGCCGCACGTGCACGAAGACCGCGTTGTGGTTGCGCCGTACGGCAAGGTCGAGCCAGCCCCGGAACTCCGCCCGCGCGGCGTCCGCCGGGAGTCCACGCCGGCTCGGCCAGTCGATGTTGTTCACGGTCGTGATCCACATGCCACGCAGCTCACGTGGCGCTCGGACCGGCAGGCCGGCGCAGGTGGGGTCTCCGCCCGCCGGGTCGGCCTCGGGCACCGCGTTCAGGGCGGCGGCGCCGCCCGGCCGCCCCGCACCGCCGCCGTCGTCGACCCGGTCCAACAGCGACCAGGCGCCGACCCCGACGGCCATGGCGAACGTGGCGATCACGGCGACGAACGCGCGGACACGGCGGCGGTGAGCGGAGACGGCGGGCGGGGCGGTGGCGGGCATTGCCCCAGTCTGCCCAGTACCACCGGCCGACTGATACCAGATGACCCGCTTTTTAACGATCAGCTAAGGACCGCCCGCCGGGCCTCGACGCCGCGTCACGACGGGTGTCGAGGCCCGGCGTCACGTCAGCAGTAGAGGTTGGCCCCGGCGGACACGCCGAGGATGCCGACGAACTGCTGGTACCTGGTGACGCGGCTCTGCACCTGGGCGGGGTTCCCGCCGTTGCACTCGATCGAGCCGTTGATGCTGCGGATGGTCTGGCCGAACCCGGCGCCGTTGACCATCGCGTTGTGCGGGGTCATGGTGCCCGGCCCGTTCTGGGTCATCCAGTACCAGATGGCGGTCTTCCAGGCCACCGCGGCGTCCGTCTGCACCAGCCAGGGGTTGGTCAGCAGCGGCAGCCCGAGGGCGTTCCCCGCGGCGTTGTAGTTGAAGTTCCAGCTCAGCTGGATGGGCCCACGCCCGTAGTAGGCGGCCTGCCCGGCGGGGCAGCCGTACGGCTGGCCGCTGTCGCAGTAGTGCGGGTAGTTCGCGGTGTTCTGCTCCACGATGTGGACGAGTCCGCCCGTCTCGTGGTGCACGTTCGCCAGGAACGCCGCGGCCTCCTGGCGCTGGACGGTGGCGCTGCCGGTCCGGGTGAAGGCCGGGTAGGCGTTGAGCGCGGCGACGAGCCCGGAGTACGTGTAGAAGGAGTTGCGGCCCGGGAACATCTGGTTGAACTGGGCTTCGCTGACCACGAAGCTGCCCGGGTTGGTCGGGGGCGGCGTGGTGCCGCCACAGGCGCCGAGGTCCTGCCACACGCCGGTGGTGCCGGGCGGCGCCTCGTTCTGGGTCCACCACTTCGCCTGGTAGTTACGGCCGTTGTGGGAGACCTGAGCGCCTCCGGTGTAGACGGCCGAGGATTGCCACGACGCCGAGCAGGCCGCGGCCGACGCGGGGGTCGACGGGATGACCGCCACCAGCCCGCTGACGGCGACCAGTGCCGCGAACGCGACCAGGGCGCGCAGTCTCGACATGGGATCACTCCTTCCTGGGAAACGACTGGCCGACGATCCGGCCAGACATCGATGGGAGTGACTGTACACGTACTGTTCACAATCTTTACTATTGGGCCGGGGCGCCGTCTGGGTAGCCTGAGGGCATGATCTTCATTACCGCCAAGTTCCGCGTACTCCCCGAGGACGCCGACCGGTGGCCGCAGATCGCCGCCGAGTTCACCCGGGCGACCCGGGCCGAGGCGGGCTGCCTGTGGTTCGACTGGTCCCGCAGCCTGGACGACCCGACCGAGTACGTGCTGGTCGAGGCATTCCGCGACGACGAGGCTGGCGCGGCGCACGTGGGGTCCGCCCACTTCCGCAAGGCCCAGGAGGACCTGCCGCCACACCTGGCCGAGACGCCGCGCATCGTGAACGCCACCGTGCCGCAGCAGGACTGGTCGCTCCTCGGCGAGATGGCCGTCTCCGAAGGCAGCTGACCGACATCGCCCCGCCGGCCCACCGGGAACGTCGGCGCCGCCCGGCGTCTCATGCCCGACGTGCGATACCACCTGATCACGACCGGACGGGGCGGAGCGCCTAGCCGCGGCGCCGACCGATGGCCTGGTGGGGCCGCGTGGAGGTCACCGACGAGGACGCCCTCTGCCGCCAGGGCTCACGCGCGAGTGACGCGCGGGCGGCCCGGCCGTTCCCGGCCGGGCCGCCCGATCGGTCGTACGGTCAGCCGCCGAGGCTCGCGGCTGCCGAGGCGATGGACGAGGCGAAGTAGCTCACCTGGGTGTAGACACCCGGGTAGTTGGGCCGGGCGCAGCCGTTGCCCCAGCTGACGATGCCGACCTGGACCCAGGCGTTGCTGGCGTCGCGGCGGAACATCGGGCCGCCCGAGTCACCCTGGCAGGTGTCCACGCCGCCGGCGGCGTAGCCGGCGCAGATCTCCTGCGCGGGGATGATCTCGCCGCCGTAGTAGGAGTTGCAGGTGGAGTCGCTGACGAACGGGACGGTCGCCTTGAGCAGGTACCGCTGCTGCCCGCCACCCTCACGCGCGGCGCCCCAGCCGGCGATGGTGAACGTGCCGCTGTCGTACGCCGTCGTGTTGGCGATCTTGAGGGTGCTCAGCCCGGTGACCGGGGTGGCCAGCCGGATCAGCGCCCAGTCCCGGCCGCTCCCGTTGTAGCCGGGCGCCCGGTAGACGTAGTTCGACCGGACGGTGATCCGGCTGGACGACTGGAGGTCGACCGTCCCGAGCGTCGCGGTGATGCTGGTGTTGGTGCCGGTGGCGCCCACGCAGTGCGCCGCGGTGAGCACCAGCCGCGAGCTGTACAGGGCCCCGCCGCACCCCATCGAGAGCCGGACCATGAACGGGAACTCGCCCTGGGCGGCGCGGGTGCCACCGACAACGGTGGGCGTCGGGTTGTCGGCCCCGGCCGCCGGCGCCGCGATAGTGAGGCTGCCCGCGGTCACCACGGCCAGCGCGGTGGCCAGGAGGCCGGTGAGGGTACGCCAGCGAACCATGCATTCCTCCGCATCAGGATGGCACGCCTCGTGAGCGCACCTGATTCAAGATTGCGGCAATCATATTGAGATCAATAGATTCGCTGCGACATCCTCTCTGGGTCGTACCACCCGCGCTATGGAACGCGAGCGGCGCGTCGCGGAGGCTCCGCGACGCGCCGCTCCGGTTCTTCGAACGCGCTCGCGCGTCACCCGCCCGTTGTGCCGGTGCTCTCCCGTCGGATGAGCCGGAACGGCGTCTGCACGGTCAGCGGCGCCGCGACCTCCGCGCCCTCGATGCGGGCGACGAGGCGGCGCACCGCGAGGCGGCCGATCGCCTCCTTGTCGGGGGCGATCGTGGTGAGGGTCGGGCTGCTGAACCGCCCCTCCTCGATGTTGTCGATCCCGATCACCGCGACGTCGTCCGGCACCCGGTGACCGGCCTCGGTCAACGCCCGCAGCGCGCCGATGGCGACCAGGTCGTTGTAGCCGAACACCGCGTCCGGGGGGTCGCCGAGCGCGAGCAGGTCACGCATCGCCCGCCTGCCGTCGAGTCGACCGAACGCGTCGGTGCGGGCCACCAGCCGCGGGCGGTACGGCAGGCCGGCCGCGGCCAGGGCCTCCCGGTAGCCGCGTACGCGCAGGTGCGCCGACTGCCGGTCACCACCGGGGGTGGCGCCGATGAACGCGATCCGGCGGCGGCCGGTCGCCACGAGGTGCTGGATCGCCGCGTGACTGGCGGCCACGTTGTCGATGGCGATGTGATCGTGCGGCACGTCGTACACGCCCTCGCCGATCAGCACGAGCGGACTGTCGGCGGTGCGGGCGAGCACCTCGTCGCGGCCGATCCGCACCGGACTGAAGATCAGGCCGTCGATGATGCGCCGCTGGGAGCCGTCGAGGAGCGCCAGCTCGGCCTCCCGGTCCGCGGCGGTGTTCTCCATCACCAGCGTGTAGCCGAGCCCGACGGCCTCCCGGATGGCGATCTCGGCCAGCTCGGCGAAGTAGGGATTGTTCAGTTCCGGGATGGCCAGGGCGATCAGGCCGGTACGCCCCCGACGGAGGTGCCGGGCGCCGAGGTTCGGGCTGTATCCGAGTTCGTCGATCGCCTGCTGCACGCGCTGCCGGGTCCGCTCCCCCACCGGTCGGTACCCGTTGACGACGTTCGAGACCGTGGCCAGCGACACGCCGGCACGTTCGGCTATGTCCTTCAGGCTGACGCCCATCCACCGACCCTCCGCGAATCCGACTGGCGAACCGGAAAGACATTGACCAACAAGGATTGACGGAACGCACGCCACACCTCTATAACGTTATAGAGGTGGTGATGGATGTCAATATAAGCACCATCCTTGGCCCGTGGAAATCCCACCGACATCCGTCGATGACGCCCGTCCCTCGTCGAGTGACCACCCGATGCCCACCGCCAGCGCGCTTCGGGCCCGGCTGCACCGCCCGCGGCGACTCGTCCCCCGGAGACGGCATGACACGTCAGGTCCCCTTCCGCCCCGCCCTGCCTCTGCTGCTCATCCTCACCCTGGTCGCCGGCCTGTTCGTCGCACCCACCCGACCGGCGCAGGCCGCCCCGCCCAAGACGCCGCCACTGACCACCCCCTGGACCAGCCAGGCGCTGGTCGGCACACCACTGCCCGAGTACCCGCGACCGCAGATGACCCGGCCGGACTGGCTCAACCTCAACGGCGAGTGGCAGCTACGCCAGTCCGCCACCGACGACGCCCCGCAGTTCGGCACCGACCTGCCCGAGCGGGTCAACGTGCCCTTCCCGGTGGAGAGCGCGCTCTCCGGCATCCAGCGGGCCGCCAACGACAACCGCAACTACCTGTTCTACCGGCGTACCGTCACCGTCCCGCCGAACTGGTCGGGCCGGCGGACGCTGCTGCACTTCGGCGCGGTCGACTGGCAGAGCACCGTCTGGGTCAACGGCGTCCGGGTCGGTGCCCACACCGGCGGCTACGACGCCTTCACCCTCGACGTGACCCCCCAGCTCACCGCCGGGGCCAACGAGATCGTCGTCAAGGTCTGGGACCCCACCGACACCCGGCAGAACGGCAGCCTGCCCCCGATCGGCAAGCAGACCAAGCAGCCCGGCGGGATCTTCTACACCCCCAGCTCGGGCATCTGGCAGACGGTGTGGATGGAGCCGGTGCCCACGGCCTCCATCAGCAGCGTGGACGTCTACCCGAACCTGAGCAACAACACCCTGCGGGTCCGGGTCTTCACCCGGGGGGACGTGAGCGGCCACAGCGTGCTCGCCGAGGCGCTGAACGGAAGCACCGTCGTCGGATCGGCTACCGGCGGCTTCACCGACTTCAGCGTGCCGGTGCCCAACGCCCGCCGATGGTCACCCGACGACCCGTTCCTCTACAACCTGCGGGTGACCCTCCGCAACGCCGGGGCCGCCACCGTGGACCGGACCACCCACTACTTCGGCATGCGGGAGATCACCACCGGCATGGTGAACGGGGTGCTGCGCCCCAAGCTCAACGGCCAGTTCGTGTTCCAGGTCGGCACCCTGGACCAGGGCTACTGGCCGGACGGGCTGTACACGGCGCCGACCGACGCCGCTCTCGCCTTCGACCTGCAGAAGCACAAGGATCTCGGCTTCAACATGGTGCGCAAGCACATCAAGGTCGAACCGCAGCGCTGGTTCTACCACGCGGACCGGCTCGGCCTGCTGGTCTGGCAGGACATCCCGTCGATGACCGCGCAGGACATCAACCCCACGGACGCCCAGCAGGCGCAGTTCGAGGCCGAGGCACGCGAGATCGTCGACGAGCACCGCAGCTCCCCCGCCGTCGTCGCGTACACGCCCTACAACGAGGGCTGGGGCGAGCGAGCCCTGGCCGACACCCGCCGGGTCGGGCAGAACATCAAGAACCAGGACCCGACCCGTCTGGTCAACCCGCACAGCGGCCACAACTGCTGCCAGTCCCTCGGCAACCCCGGCAACGGCGACATCGACGACTGGCACGTCTACCTCGGACCGGACTCCCCCACGCCGTCGAGCAGCCGGATCGCCGTGCTCGGCGAGTTCGGCGGCCTGGGCCTGCACACCCCGGGCCACGAGCACAGCCCGAACGGTCAGTTCTTCGCCTACGAATGGCAGACGAACTCGACCGCGCTCACCGACCGGTACGTGGGGCTGGTGCAGGGCACCCAGAACCTGATGCTCGGCAAGGGGCTCAGCGCCTCGGTCTACACCGAGATCACCGACCTGGAGGGCGAGCTGAACGGCTTCCTCACCTACGACCGGCAGGTCGTCAAAATGGATCAGGCGAGGGTCCGCGCCGCCAACACCGCCCTCATCAACGCCTCGAAGACCATCGGCAGCGCGGCGCCCGTCGCCCTGCCGGTCAACACCCGACGGTCGTTGCAGGTGACCACCCCCGGCTACACCAACCGGTACCTGCGCCACCAGGACGGCCTCGCCTACACGGAGGTGGTCGACGCCGCCAGTTCCAGCCTGCTCAAGGCCGACGCCACGTACACCATCCGGCCCGGTCTGGCCGACACCGGCTGCTACTCGTTCGAGTCGGTCAACGTCCCCGGGCAGTACCTGCGCCATCAGAACTCCCGGGTACGCAACTCCCCGAACGACGGCACCGCGCTCACCCGCGCGGACGCCACGTGGTGTGCCCGGGTCGGATTGACGGGCACGGGCGTCTCGCTGGAGTCGTATAACTTCCGGGGCAGGTACCTGCGGCACTACAACTCGGAGGTCTGGCTCAGCAACGGCACGGGCGGCGACGCGTACAACACGCCGACGTTGTGGGCCGCGGACAGCACCTGGAACATGGCCGCCCCCTGGGCGCCCTGACCGGTCGGCTGGGCCGCGGCCGGTGGCCGCCGCCATGGAACGACCGCGGGGGGTTCCGGCTCAAGCCGGGAACCCCCCGCGGTGGCGACCAGTCTCAGGGCGCGTGTGTCACGCGTCCATCGTTGCCCTGGATCGGCGCAGGATCAGCCGCGCCGCGGTTCCGGTGACGACCAACGCCGCACCGGTGCCGAACAGCCACCAGAGACCCGCCGCGTCACCGCCGGTGACGGGGAGGGTCTCTGGTGGC
>NZ_QGKR01000068.1 GCF_003172955.1 Micromonospora acroterricola
CGTCCGCCCCCTCTGACGGCGACCTTGCAGTTTCTGCCGGGATTACGTGGCTTTTGCCCCGGTACGGCCGAACGGGATCCGCAGGATCGCCGGCCGACCGGGACGGGGGCGCGGGCGCGTTCTGGGGCGTCAGGGCCGGTGGCGCATCACGGGGGCCAACTTTTGTCGATGGGAGCGAAACTTCTGCCGATCGCGACGAAGCTTTGCCTTCATCAGGGGGCAAGGGTAAGGTCGCGATTCAGATAGAAGGTTGCCCATTCGTCGATCACCATGCCGCCACCCTGCCGGGTTGCCGCGTACCGCCCCTCGATGGGTCCGGGCCGCACCCGCGCGCCGTCCGTCATCGTCCCGCCGGATCCCACATCCGGCCGGTTCGGCGCGCCCGGAGGCGGCAGCCGGTCGACCGCCGCCGACGGCGAGCCAGCCGTCAGGAAGGGACCACCACCATGGAACAACAGACCAACGGACCGGAGCCGGCAGCGGTTTCCGAGCCGGTCAGCCGGCGGGGCCTGCTCCGCGCCGCGACCGTCTCCGCGGCCGCCCTCGGCACCGCCGGCCTGCTCGCCGGTCCGGCTGCCGCCGCGCCGGCGGGGCACTCCCATGGCCGGCGCCGGGTACCGGTGGACCGGATCAGCATCCAGCTCTACACGCTGCGCGACCAACTGGCCGCCGACCTGCCCGGCACCCTGGCCGCGCTGCGCCGGATCGGCTACCGGCGGGTGGAGCACGCCGGTTTCGTCGGGCGCACCGCCGCGCAGTTCCGGGCCGCGCTCGATGCGGCGGGCCTGCGTGCCACGTCCGGGCACACCGGCATCCCGCAGCCGTTCGACGCCGCCACGTGGGAGCAGGCTCTCGCCGACGCGAACGTCGTGGGCTGCAAGAAGATCGTCCACCCGTACTTCGGTCGGGACGCCGAGGGCCGGCCGATCCGGGACGCCGCCGTCTACCGCGCCCTGGCGAGGGACCTCAACCAGGCCGGCCGGCTCGCCGAGCGCGCGGGGCTGGACTTCGGATACCACAACCACCAACTCGAGTTCGTGCCGCTGACCAACGGGTCGACGGGCTTCGACATCCTCACCGAGCAGACCGACCCGCGGCTGGTCCACTTCGAACTCGACCTCTACTGGGCCTGGCGGGGCGCCCACGACCCGGTCGACGTGATCCGGGCCAACCGTGGCCGGATCCGCCAGGTGCACGTCAAGGACCTCGACGTCGAGGGGGGCTTCGCCGACCTCGGCGACGGCGTCATCGACTTCGGTCGGATCTTCGCCCACGAACGGGAGGCGGGCATCGAGGAGTACATCGTGGAGCGCGACGACGCGGGCACCCCGCCGCGCTCGCCCGCCGACGCCCTCGACACCGCCCGCGTCGGCTTCGACTACCTCGCCTCACTCCGGTACTGACGAACACTCGGGGGACGACTCCATGAGAAGGACCGCACTCGTGTCCGCCCTGCTGCTTGTGACGGCCGGCCTGGCCGCGCCACCGGCAGCCGCCGCGCCCGCACCGGCGGCGGCGCCACCGGACAGCAGCTTCCAGAAAGTGACACTGAACGACTTCCCGGGCGAGCCGATGAGCCTCGCCGTCCTGCCCGACCTGCGGGTGCTGCACACCTCCCGCACCGGCGAGGTCCGCATCCACGACCCGCGCACCGGGCTGAACACCCTCGCCGCCGACATCCCGGTGTACGAGCACGACGAGGAAGGGCTGCAGGGGGTCGCCATCGACCCCAACTTCGCCCAGAACAAGTGGGTCTACCTGTACTACTCGCCGCCGATGGACACCCCCGTGGACGACCCGGCGACCCCCGGCGTGAACGAGGGGGACGCGCCGGAGACCGGCACCGAGGCGGACTGGCAGCGGTTCAAGGGCGCGCTGCGGCTGTCCCGGTTCAAGCTGGACGGGATGAGGCTGAACCTCGCCAGCGAGCAGCAGATCATCGACGTGGCCACCGACCGGGGCATCTGCTGCCACGTCGGCGGGCAGATCGACTTCGACAGCAAGGGCAACCTGTACCTGTCGACCGGTGACGACACCAACCCGTTCGCCTCCGACGGCTACATCCCGATCGACGAGCGGGCCGACCGCAACCCGGCGTACGACGCCCAGCGCACCTCGGCCAACACCAACGACCTGCGCGGCAAGCTCCTGCGTATCAAGGTGAAGCCCGGTGGCGGTTACACGGTGCCGGCCGGCAACCTGTTCAAGCCCGGCACGGCGCAGACCCGCCCGGAGATCTACGCGATGGGGCTGCGCAACGCGTTCCGGTTCGCCGTGGACCGGCGTACCGACGACGTGTACCTGGGCGACTACTCCCCCGACGCCTCCAACCCGAACCCGGAGCGCGGGCCGGCCGGGCACGGTCGGTGGATGCGCATCGACAAGCCGGCGAACTACGGCTGGCCGTACTGCGTGACGCCGACGATCGCCTACCGCGACTATGACTTCGCCACCGGCGAGTCCGGCCCGAAGTTCAACTGCAAGCGCCCGGTCAACGACTCGCCGCACAACACCGGCAAGCGGCAGCTGCCGCCGGTCGAGCAGCCGGAGGTCTGGTACCCGTCCGCGGCGTCGGGTGAGTTCCCGCAGCTGGGCACCGGCGGCATCGGCCCGATGGGTGGTCCGGCGTACGACTACGACGGGACCAGCACCTCGCGGACCCGCTGGCCGGCCTACTACGACGGGGTTCCGCTGTTCTACGAGTGGACCCGGGACTACATCAAGGAGTTCCGCCTCGACGAGGACGGCGACGTCGAGGACATCCGGCCGGTGGTGCCGTCACTGGTGGTGGACAACCCGATGGACATGGAGTTCGGCCCGGACGGCGCGCTCTACGTCCTGGAGTACGGCGACGGCTACTTCGCCGAGAACCCGGACGCGCAGTTGTCCCGGATCGACTTCGTGCGGGGCAACCGGACGCCGATCCCGAAGATCAGCGGCACCCCGACCGTCGGGCAGGCCCCGCTGACCGTCGCGTTCTCCAGCGCCGGCACCACCGACCCGGACGGCGACCGGCTCAGCTACGCGTGGGACTTCAACGCGGACGGTTCGGTGGACAGCACCGACCCGAACCCGACGTGGACGTTCCAGGAGAACGGGTCGTACACGCCGACGGTGAAGGTGACCGACCGTACCGGACGGTCCGCCTCGGCGACCCTGCCCCTGGTGGTCGGGCCGACCGCGCCGATCATCGAGTTCGTCGCCCCGGTGGCCGGGCAGCCCTTCCAGTTCGGGCAGACGGTCGCATACGAGGTGAAGGTCACCGACGATCTGCCGGTGGACTGCTCGCGGGTGAAGGTGACCTACGTGCTCGGGCACGATGAGCACGGGCACCCGCTCTCCACCTCGACGGGTTGCTCCGGGACCATCCCCACCTTCGTGGACGGTGGGCACAGCGGCGCGGACAACCTGACCGCGGTGTTCGTCGCGGAGTACACCGACGCGCCGACCGAGCCGGGCGTACCGCCGCAGTCCGCCACGGCGACGGTCGTGCTGGACCCGGACCCGGTGGCCGGCCTGGCCGGCTGACCACCCCCGACCAGCTCAGCCCGACGGCCCCCGGCTCACGCCGGGGGCCGTCGCACGTCCGCGCCTCGACGCGCCCGCCACCGGTCGGCGGCGGCGCGGGTGTCAACTCCAGTCGCTCTCGTGGTGGTTGCCACCCCAGCGCCCGCCGACCGGTGGGGTGTCGAGCCGAATCCCGCTGGTGCCGTTGCCGGCCAGGTCGTTGTCCTCCACCCGGCAGGCCACGCAGCTGCCCCGCTCGGTGATCCACAGGCCGTGGGTCTGGGTCTGCTGGTCGTGGTTGTCCCAGATCCGGTTGCCGCGCACCGTCGCGGAGTCGAAGTGCGCGTTGATGGCGATGCCGGCCCGGGTGTCCGGCGCGGCGAGCAGCTCGTACGGGGTGCCCGGCTTCGGGGTGTCACCGCTCCACCCGGTCAACGCGCCGGGGCGTACCGGGGCGAGGGTCAGCTCGGTGTCGTCGTTCGCCGCCACCACCGCGACCCGCCTGCCGACCCGCAGCACCTTGCCCCGGTGGCCGTCGTGCGGCCAGTGGGCGGACCGGTCCACCATCGACCGCTCGCTGTAGCGGACGGTCTCGCCGCCACCGGAGGCGGCGTCGGCGCACTGCCGTCCGTTGTTGCGCAGCCGGTTGTTGAGCAGTATCGCGTCGGTCATCGGACGGTCCACCCGGATGGCGTCCAGACCGTTGCCCCAGAACTCGTTGCTCTCGATCACCACGTCCATCGCCGGGCCCTGGTAACCGTGCCCCAGGTCCTGCCCGTGGAAGCCGTGCCGGCCGTTGCCGCTGATCCGGTTGCCCCGGATGGTGTACGGGCCGGGGCTGTTGCCCATGCTGATCCCGTTGCGGCTGTTGCCGTCGATGACGCAGTCGGTCAGCAGCCCGCCTTGTCCGGCGACGCCGGCGGTGCCCTCGGCGGAGACGTCGAAGCCGGCCTCCAGGTTGCCGGTCATGGTGCAGCCGGAGACGATGAGCCCGTCGGCGCCCCAGTCCGAGATGCCGAACCGGTTGCCCTCGCTGTGGCAGCCCGTGATCCGGTAGCCGCGCGGCGGCGACCAGTAGTCCTTCTGCAGCTCCAAGAAGATCCCGTTGGTGCCGTTGGCGATGGTGGTGCAGTTGGTGATGGTCAGCCGTTCGATCGCGCCCCAGCCACCGATACCCACCCCGATACCGGCGCCGCCCATCTGCTCGCCGTTGTCCAGCCGGCCACAACCGACCACCACCACGCCGTCGATCAGGCTGTCCTGGAGGAAGTCGCAGCCGAGCCCGGTGGCCGCGGTGTGGTGGATGTAGAGGTTGCGGAACACGCCCCGCACCACGTACTGGAGGCCGAGGCCCTTGGCGAGGTAGTTGTACTCCGCCATCGCCACCCCGGACCCGTCGATCTCGAAGTCGGAGAAGGTGCAGTCGGCGATGTGCCGGTCCCGGTCGGCGCCGTGCTGCACGGTCGTCCAGAACGCCAGCGGGGTCGGGTCGGTGCGGTTCCCGACGTTGCTGAGCATGAAGCGGGTGGCGGCGGGGCCGGCGCCGACCAGCGAGACGCCACTGCGCCAGACCGTGCCGGCGTCCCGGATCGAGTAGATGCCCGGCGGGCAGTAGATCACCCGGGCCCGGCCGTCGGCGGCGTACCCGTCGCCGAGCCGGTCCACCAGGGCGGCGAGCGCCGGCTGGTCGTTCGTCACCCCGTCGCCGCAGAGTCCGTGGTCATGGGCGTCGCAGTAGAGCGGCGCGCCGGCGACCGCCGGCCGGCGTGCCCGTACGGCGACGGGCGGAAGCTGCTGCACCGGGCGCTCCTCTCGGCGGGAGGGTTGCCTTCCGGTGCGCCGGGTTCCCGGCCGCGACGCCAGGAAACGTGCCCCGGCCCCTCCGGGGCGCGTCGACCCCGGCGCCGCGTACGGCCCCGGGGTCGACGGTGCGCCGGTCAGACGTTGGCGATCAGCACCGCCGGCCGCTCCACGCAGTCGGCGACGTGCCGCAGGAAGCCACCGGCCACCCCGCCGTCGCAGACCCGGTGGTCGAAGGTGAGGCTGAGCTGCGTCACCTTGCGGACGGCGAGCTGCCCGTCGACCACCCACGGCTTGTCCACGATCCGTCCCACCCCGAGCAGCGCCGCCTCCGGGTGGTTGATGATCGGCGTCGAGCCGTCCACGCCGAACACCCCGTAGTTGTTCAGCGTGAAGGTGCCGCCGGTCAGCCGGGCCGGCGGCAGGGTGCCCGCCCGCGCCGCCGCGGTGGTGGTCGCCAGTTCGGCGGCCAGCTCGGCGGTGGTGAGCCGCTGTGCGTCGCGCAGCACCGGCACCAGCAGGCCCCGGTCGGTCTGCGCGGCGATGCCCAGGTGCACGCTCGCGGACTGGACGATCTGCTGGGCCTCGGTGTCGACCCGGGCGTTGAGCTGCGGGAACCTGCGCAGCCCGGACAGGCAGACCCGGGCCAGCAGGGCCAGGATGCTCACCGGCGCGTCCGGGGTCGCCGCGTTGATCGCCGCCCGGGTCTCCAGCAGCCCGGTGGCGTCCACGTCGACCCAGATGGTCACCTCGGGGATCTCCCGCCGGCTGCGGGAGAGCTTGTCGGCGATCGCCTTGCGGACGCCGGTGAGCGGGACGATCACGTCGCCGTCCCCGGCCGGGGCCAGCGCCACGTGCGGGTCCGGCACGGCGGCGAGCCGGGGGGCGGGCGCGGCCAGCGCCGCCTCCACGTCGACGCGGCGGATCACCCCGCCGGGCCCGGTGCCGCGCACCGCGCCCAGGTCGACGCCGCTCTCGCGGGCCAGCCGCCGGACGATCGGCGAGATGACCAGGGCGGCCGGCGCGGTGGCGACGGGCG
>NZ_QGKR01000067.1 GCF_003172955.1 Micromonospora acroterricola
ACCCGGCGGCGGCCGGCTGGGCCGACCCGCCCGGTCGCGCCCCCCGATCCGCACCACGGCCGCCGCCGGGTCGGGCCGCCCCCGCGGGATCACGCCCGGACCCGGGAGCCGGAACCCGTCCCGGTCGTGTCCCGCCGGCCCTGTCCGTGCGCTGTTCCTCCCCCATGCGCCCATCATCACCGTTCGGGGCGTGTGCACCCACGGCAACACCCCGCTCGGCGTGTCGCCCCGCGCCGCGCCCGCCGCGAACGTCAAGATCCGCGCAACGTCAGGGACGGTGCGGCCTCAGAACGAGTCGAGGCGGCAGCTTCCCCGACGGTGCGCGGATCCTGGGATCGTCGGGTGGCCCGGGATCAGGTCATGTTGGCGAGGAACTCGCTGTAGAACAGGCCCAACGCGATCGCCACCCCGATGCCGGCGATGATCCAGAAGCGGACCACGATGTTGACCTCGCTCCAGCCGGCCAACTCGAAGTGGTGCTGCAACGGCGACATCCGGAACACACGCTTGCCGGTGGTCCGGAAGGAGATGATCTGGATCACCACGGACATCGTGATGATCACGAAGAGCCCGCCGATGATCGGCAGCAGCAGGATGGTCCGGGTGGACATCGCCATGCCGGCGATCAGACCGCCCAGCCCCAGCGCTCCGGTGTCACCCATGAAGATCCGTGCCGGGGACGTGTTCCACCACAGGAAGCCGACACAGGCCCCGGCCGCCGCCCCGGCTATCAGCGCGATCTCCAGAGGGTCACGAACCGAGTAGCAGTACGACTGGGTGTAGCTCGGGTCGGCGCACCAGTGCCGGTACTGCCAGAACGCGATCAACGCGTACGCGGCGAGCACCATCACCGAGGCGCCGGTGGCCAGGCCGTCCAGACCGTCGGTGAGGTTCACCCCGTTCGTGGCACCCATCACCACGAAGATGAAGATGATCACCGCGCCGATCTTGCTGACCTCCAGGGCGTCGATGTCCCGGATGAAGCTCAGCGTGGTGCTGCCCACCGTCTCGGTGTTCGTCACCGCGCCCGTCGCGTCCGTCATCGTGCTCGGGAAGTACAGCGCGATCACGCCGAAGACCGCGCCGACCAGGATCTGGCCGAGCAGCTTGCCCCGCTTGTTCAGACCGGCGCTGTTGCGCTTGCGCACCTTCAGGAAGTCGTCGATGAAACCCACGGCGCCGGAGAACACCATCAGCCCCAGCAGCACCAGCGCGGTGATGGTCGGCTCCACCTGGGCGATCTGCAGATCCGGCAGGGTGGTGAGTGCCAGGTGCCCCGCCACGTACGCGATCACCGTGGCCAGGATGAAGACCACACCGCCCATCGTGGGCGTGCCCTTCTTGCCCTGGTGCATCGCCGGGCCCTCGGCCCGGATCGGCTGACCGGCCTTGAGCCGGGTGAAAACCTTGATCGCGATCGGGGTGCAGAAGAGCGAGACGAGGAAGGCCACCCCGACGGCGACGATGACCGCCCTCACGCGGTACCACCCGCGTCTCCGGTGGCGTCGGCGCGCAGCGCGTCCACCACCTCCCAGGTGCGGTACCGGGAACCCTTGACCAGGACGACATCGCCCGGTCGTAGTTCGCTCCACAGCACCTCGATGGCCGCCGCCTGATCGGTGAGCAGCACCGACTCTCCTCCCCAGTTACCTACCGATGTGGCGCCCTCATGGATCGGCGCCGCCGGCTCGCCCACCACGAGCAGCCGGTCCACACCCAGCTCGGCCGCGAGTTGGCCGACCTCGGCGTGGCCGTCCCGCTCGAACGGGCCCAGCTCGGCCATGTAACCCAGCACCGCGACGGTACGCCGTCCCCGGCCGAGGCTGGCCAGCGCCCGCAGCGCGACCGCCATCGAGGCCGGGTTGGCGTTGTACGAGTCGTCGATGACGGTCACGCCGTCGGGCCGTTCGAAGACGTCCATCCGGCGGCTGGAGACCAGCTTCAGCTCGCCGAGGGCGGTGGCCAGCTCGGCCAGCGGCATGCCCAGCTCGCGGGCGACCGCCGCCGCGGCGAGCGTGTTGGAGACCTGGTGCCGCCCGGTCAGCCCGAGCCGTACGGGCGCGGTCCCCTCCGGGGTGACCAGCGTGTACGCGGCCCGGTCCCGCTCGTCCATCGTCACGTCGACCGCCCGCACGTCGGCGTGCGCCGTCTCGCCGTAGCGGACCACCCGGGCGACGGTCCGCGTGGCCATCGCGTCGACCAGCGGGTCGTCGGCGTTGAGCACCGCCAGCCCGTCCGGCGGCAGCGCCTCGACGAGCTCTCCCTTGGCCAGCGCGATGGTCTCCGCCGAGCCGAACTCGCCGATGTGCGCGGTGCCCACGTTGAGCACCACGGAGATCCGCGGCGGCACCACGTCGCAGAGGTAGCGCACGTGCCCCACCCCGCGCGCGCCCTTCTCCATCACCAGGTAGCGGGTGTCGGTCCCGGCCCGCAACGCGGTGTACGGGTGCCCCAGCTCGTTGTTGAACGACCCGGGCGGGGCCACGGTCGACCCGAGCCGGGCGGTGAGCTGGCCGATCAGGTCCTTGGTGGTGGTCTTGCCGGAAGAGCCGGTCAGGCCGATCACGGTCAGCTCGGGCAGCCGGTCCACCACCGCGCGGGCCAGCCGGCCCATCGCGGTCAGCGCGTCGGCGACCAGCACCATCGGAACCCCGGACACCTCCCGGGTGCCGAGCACCGCCACCGCGCCGGACTCGATCGCCCCCGCCGCGTAGTCGTGCCCGTCGACCTTCTCCCCCGGGAACGCCACGAAGAGCGCGCCGGTGACCACCTTGCGCGAGTCGAACTCGACCGGGCCGGTGACGGTGGAGGCCGGGTCGGCGGCGACGAGCCGCCCGTCGACCGCCGCGGCCACCTCGGCCAGGCTCAGCGCGATCACCGCTGACCCGCCAGGTCCCCGAAGCGGGCCCGCAGCGCGTCGGCCAGCTCGGTGCTGTCGTCGAACGGGAGCACCTCGCCGGCCACCTCCTGGCCGCGCTCGTGGCCCTTGCCGAGCAGCGCGATCACGTCACCCGGCGCGGCCAGCCGGACCGCCTCGTCGATCGCGGCCCGACGGCCGGCGACCTCGACGATCCGGGCGGCCGTGGCGGCCGCGTACGCCCCGGCGAGCACCTCGGCGCGGATCGCCGCCGGGTCCTCGGTACGCGGGTTGTCGTCCGTCACCAGCACCACGTCGGCCCCCTCCGCCGCGGCGGCGCCCATCACCGGCCGCTTGCCCCGGTCCCGATCCCCGCCGGCACCGATCACACAGATCAACCGCCCGGCGCTCAGCTCCCGCAGCGCGGCCAGCGCGGCCACGATCGCGTCCGACTTGTGCGCGTAGTCGACCACCCCGCGCACCGGCCCGACGACGTCGACGAGCTCCAGCCGGCCCGGCACACCGCCGCAGGCGGCCACGCCGGCCGCCGCGGTCTCCGGGTCCACCCCGGCGCCCACCAGCGCGGCGATGGCCAGCAGCGCGTTGGCCACGTTGTGCCGCCCGGGCAGCGACACCCCGGCCGGCAGGACCACCCCGTCCGGGCCGTGCGCCGTGAACCGCTGGGCGTACCCCTCGCCGTCCACGTCGTCGGCCCACCAGGTGGCGGCCGGGTCGCCGGCCGCCGAGTAGCTGACCGTCGCCGGCCGGTACAGCGGCTTCAGCGCCGGGTCGTCGTGGTTGAGCACCTCGACCGCGCACCGGCCGTCGAAGAGCTGGGCCTTCGCGGCGAAGTAGTCGGCGCTGTCGGCGTGGAAGTCCAAGTGGTCGGAGCCGAAGTTGGTGTAGCCGCCGACGGCGAACCGGACACCGCCCACCCGGCCCATGGCCAGCGCGTGGCTGGAGACCTCCATGACCACCGCGGTGACCCCGCGCTCGCGGGCGGTGGCCAGCATGGCGTGCAGGTCGGTCGCCTCGGGGGTCGTGCGCACGCTGTCGATCACCAGGTCGCCTAGACGGGTCTCCACCGTGCCGATCAGCCCGGTGGTGTGCCCGGCGGCGCGCAGCCCCGACTCGATCAGGTAGGCGGTGGACGTCTTGCCGGCGGTGCCGGTCACGCCGATCACGGTGAGGTCGGCGGTCGGGTCGCCGTAGACGGCCGAGGCCAGTTCGCCGAGCACCGCGCGGGGGTCGGGGACCACCAGGGCGGGCAGGCCGGTCGCCGCCGCCAGCTCGGCGCCGGCCGGGTCGGTCAGCAGGGCCACCGCGCCGGCCTCGGCGGCGCCGGCGGCGAACTCCGCACCGTGCCGGCGGGCGCCGGGCAGCGCCGCGTACAGGTCGCCGGGGCGGACCTCCTGGCTGGCGTGGGTCGCCCCGGTCACGACCACTCCGGCGGCGTCCGCCGGAAGGTCGACGGCGAGCCGGACGGCGAGATCACCGAGCCGGACTCCGGTCACGGTACGTGGACGTGGATTGCCGGGCACGGCGTCAGACCCTACCCGGTCGTCCGGTTCCGGCCGCACAGCCGCCCCGGTGGTTCGTCGGCACTCACCGATGATGTCTCGCCGTCGCTGGTCAGCGCGGATAGACCACGAACTTGGGTGCCGAACCACCGGTGGACGGTGGTACGCGGTAGTGACGCAGCGTGAACTGCATCATGTCGCGGAACCCCGGCACGGCGATCGCCGCGCCCCCACCGTCGGGCGCGTACACGAACACCGCGATCACGTACCGCGGCTTCTCCGCGGGAGCCATGCCGATGAAGGAGGACACCTCGCCGGGCTGCTTCTTGCCGTCCACCAGGCGCCAGCCCGTGCCGGTCTTGCCGGCGACCCGGTAGCCGGGGACCGCGGCGGCCAGGCCGGTGGCGTCGTCGACCGTGGTGACCGCCTCCAGCATGGTGCGCAGCGCCGCCGCGTTCTGCGGGCTGAGCACCGACCGGGTCACCGGGGCCGGCGCGGGTGTGCGCCTGCCGTCCGGGCCGATCGTCTCCTTGACCAGGTGCGGCTGCACGTAGGTGCCGTCGTTGGCGATGGCGGCGTACGCGGCGGCCATCTGCAGCGGCGTGGCGTCGACGCTGTGCCCGATCGGTACCGACCCCTCCGACGACTCGCTCCACTCGTCGGCCGGCAGGAGTCGCCCGCTGGCCTCGCCGGGCACCCCCTCGCCGGTGGGCTGGCCGAGCCCGAACCGCTTCTGGTAGTCGATCAGGCGGTCCCGGCCGAGCCGGTCGGCGATGGTGATGGTGCCGACGTTGGACGAGTAGGCGAGCATCCCCGGCACGCTCATCCGCCTGCCGTTCGCCGGGTGGGTGTCGGAGAACCAGGTGTCGCCCTTCTTGATGCTGTTCGCGATGGGCAGCGTGGTGTCGGGGGTGATCACCCCCTCCTGCAGCGCCGCGCCGTAGGTGATCGCCTTGTGCACCGAGCCGGGATCGACCACGAAGCTGGTCGCCACGTCCTCCCGGGCCACCGGGTCGCTGGGCAGCGGCTTCGCGGCGTCGTAGGTGGGGTCGCTGGCCTGGGCCAGCACCTCGCCGGTGGGCACGTCGATGATCACTGCCGCGCCCACCCCGCCCCGCTGCCTCGCCATCGCCGCGCTGAGGATCTGCTGGGTCTTGAACTGCAGGTCACGGTCGATGGTGAGGGTCATCGAGCTGCCCGGCTTGGCCGGGGTGGTCTTGCTGTAACCACCCGGGATCGGCGCGGCGAGGTCACCGAGGCCGGCCTCGTACACGCGCTTGCCGTCCTGCCCGGCGAGCTGCTCGTTGTAGCGGGCCTCCAGCCCCTCCAGCCCGACCATGTCCTGACTCGTGAAGCCGATCAGGTTGGCCGCCAGGTCGCCGCCGGGCACCTCGCGGCGCTCGTCGCGGTGCACCCCGATGCCGGGCAGCTCGAGCGCCAGCACCTGCTTGGCGGTCGGGATCTCCACGCCTCGGGCCAGGTACTCGAACCGGGAGGGGTTGCCGTTCTCCAGCTTGCGGGGCTTCATCAGCTCGGTCAGCTTCGACGCCGGGATGCCGAGCAGTGGGGAGAGCGCCTTCGCGGTGGCGGCGCCATCCTTGATCTCGGTCGGATCGGCGAACACGTACCGCGCCTCGACGCTGTGTGCCAGCGGGGCGCCGACGCGGTCGTAGATCGCGCCGCGCGGGGCGGGCAGCTCGACCGTTCGGGTCCGGTCGGCGACGCCGCCGCCGGCGTACGCCGGGGTGTCCACCGCCTGGAGGAAGATCAGTCGCACGCCGATGGCGGCGAAGAGCGCCAGCGTGAGCGCGGTGCCCAGCCGGAGCCGCAGCCGCGGGTCGGCGAGCTTCGGCGGGCGCGGCGGCTTGCGGGACGGCCGGCGGGCCGCCGGGCGGTCGGCACGGCGC
>NZ_QGKR01000327.1 GCF_003172955.1 Micromonospora acroterricola
CCCCCGCGCTGGTCCGGGCCACCACGCCCGCCCTGACCGCCGCGCTGGTCCGGGCCACCACGCCCGGCCTGACCGCCGCGCTGGTCCTGGCCGCCGAGCCCACCCCCCGGGCCACCGCGTCCGCCCTGTGAGCCCCGTTGTGCCGGCCCGCCACGTCCGTCCTGGGCGGCCCGGCCGCTGCTGGTGCCCTGCCCGTCGGGTGTCGCGCCCGCCTCGTCCTCGAGACGCAGGGTCAGTGAGATCCGCTTGCGGGGGACGTCCACGTCGAGCACCTTGACCCGGACGACGTCACCGGACTTCACGACCTCGCGGGGGTCCTTCACGAACGTCCGGGACATCGCCGAGACGTGCACCAGACCGTCCTGGTGCACCCCGACGTCCACGAACGCGCCGAACGCGGCCACGTTGGTGACCACGCCCTCCAGGACCATGCCCGGCGTCAGGTCACCGATCTTCTCGACTCCCTCGACGAAGGTGGCGGTGCGGAACTCCGGCCGGGGGTCGCGGCCGGGCTTCTCCAGCTCGGCGAGGATGTCGGTGACGGTGGGCAGGCCGAACCGGTCGTCGACGAAGTCGGTCGCCCGCAGGCCGCGCAGGATCGTGCTCTTCCCGATCACCGACCGCAGGTCCTGGCCGGTGGTGGAGAGGATCCGGCGCACCACCGGGTACGCCTCGGGGTGCACGCTGGACGAGTCGAGCGGGTCGTCGCCGTCGGGGATGCGCAGGAAGCCGGCGCACTGCTCGAACGCCTTGGGCCCGAGCCGGGCCACCTTCTTCAGCTCGGCTCGGGAGCGGAACGGCCCGTTGGCGTCGCGGTGCAGCACGATGTTCTCGGCCAGCCCGGCGCCGATCCCGGAGACCCGGGTCAGCAGCGGCGCGGAGGCGGTGTTGACGTCCACCCCGACCGCGTTGACGCAGTCCTCCACCACCGCGTCCAGCGACCGGGACAGCTTCATCTCGGACAGGTCGTGCTGGTACTGGCCGACCCCGATCGACCGCGGATCGATCTTGACCAGTTCGGCGAGCGGGTCCTGGAGCCGGCGGGCGATGGACACCGCGCCGCGCAGCGACACGTCCATCCCGGGCAGCTCCTGCGAGGCGTACGCGGAGGCCGAGTAGACCGACGCGCCGGCCTCGGAGACGACCACCTTGGTCAGGTTGAGCTGCGGGTGCCGTTTGATCAGCTCACCGGTCAGCTTGTCGGTCTCCCGGGAGGCGGTGCCGTTGCCGATCGCCACCAGCTCCACGCCGTGCGCGCCGGCCAGCCGGGCGAGGGTGTCGATCGACTGGTCCCACTGCCGGCGCGGCTCGTGCGGGTAGATGGTGTCGGTGGCGAGCACCTTGCCGGTGGCGTCCACCACGGCGACCTTGACCCCGGTCCGCAGGCCCGGGTCCAGCCCCATGGTGGGTCGGGTGCCGGCGGGCGCGGCGAGCAGCAGGTCACGCAGGTTCATGGCGAAGACGCGTACCGCCTCCTCCTCGGCGGCCTGCCACAGCCGCATCCGCAGGTCCGCGCCGAGGTGGATGAGGATGCGGGTACGCCACGCCCAGCGGACGGTGTCGGCCAGCCAGCGGTCGGCCGGGCGGCCGGCGTCGGACACGCCGAACCGGCCGGCGATCACCGCCTCGTACCGGCTCGGGCCGGTCGGCGCGGCGTCGGCCTCGCCAGCCTCCTCCGGCTCCATGGTCAGGTCGAGCACGCCCTCCTTCTCGCCCCGGAACATGGCGAGGATCCGGTGCGAGGGCAGCTTCGGGTACGGCTCGGAGAAGTCGAAGTAGTCGGCGAACTTGGCGCCGGCGGTCTCCTGGCCCTCGCGTACCCGGGACACCAGCCGGCCCCGCGACCACATCTGCTCGCGCAGCGTGCCGATCAGGTCGGCGTCCTCGGCGAAGGTCTCGATGAGGATCGCCCGGGCGCCCTCCAGCGCGGCGGCGGCGTCGGCGACGCCCTTCTCCGGGTCGACGAACCCGGCGGCGGTCGCTCGCGGGTCCTGGGTGGGGTCGGCGAGCAGCGTCTCGGCCAGCGGCGCCAGCCCGGCCTCGCGGGCGATCTGCGCGCGGGTCCGCCGCTTCGGCTTGTACGGGAGGTAGATGTCCTCCAGCCGGGACTTCGAGTCGGCGGCCATGATCTGCGCTTCCAGGGCCTCGTCCAGCTTTCCCTGGCCCCGGATCGACTCCAGCACCGCGGCCCGCCGCTCGTCCAGCTCGCGCAGGTAGCGCAGCCGCTCCTCCAGGGTGCGCAGCTGGGTGTCGTCGAGCAGGCCGGTGGCCTCCTTGCGGTAGCGGGCGATGAACGGCACGGTGGCGCCGCCGTCGAGCAGCTCCACGGCCGCCCGCACCTGACGCTCGGCCACGCCGAGCTCGTCGGCGATCCGCTGATGAACAGACTGGGTCACGATCTCGATCCGCCTTCGACTCGATCCGCCTTCAAAGAGCGGGTACCGCCTGCATTGTGCCGGGCGCTCCGGGGCGCTGTCGTCGCGCCCGGCCGGGGCGACCCGTCGGCGGCCCCGCCCGGCCTGCGCTAGCGTGGCGATCATGGAAACAGCTGCGGAGCCGCGCGCCCGGCGGCTCTTCGGCGGCAGCGCCCGGACCCTCGGCGACCTCGCGGGCAACCCGTTCCGCGCCGACCGGGACCGGATCGTCGGCTCGCCGTTCTTCGCCCGCCTCGGCGGTGTCACCCAGGTGATCAGCCCGGTCGGCTCCGGGCTGCTGGTGCACAACCGGCTCACCCACAGCCTGAAGGTCGCCCAGGTGGCCCGCGCGATCGCCGAGCGGTTGACGGGCGACGGGCGGTGGCGCGACCTGCTGGACAAGCTCGGTGGCTGCGACCCGGACGTGGTGGAGGCCGCCGCGCTCGCCCACGACCTGGGGCACCCGCCGTTCGGGCACCTGGGTGAGCGGGTGCTGGACCGGCTGGCCCGGCAGCGTCTCGGCCTCGCCGACGGTTTCGAGGGCAACGCCCAGTCGTACCGGATCGTCACGAGCACCGAGATCCGGGGCGCGGCCACCACCGGGCTGGACCTGACCGCCGCGGTCCGCGCGGCGATGCTGAAGTACCCGTGGACCCGGCTGGACTACCCCGACCCGCATCCCCGCACGATGGACCCGCCGCCGCGCGGGGCCACCCCGCCGCCGGACGACCCGGAGAGCGGTTCGTCGAAGTTCGGCGCGTACCGGACCGAGCTCGACGACCTGCGGCAGGCCCGGGAGCCGTTCGCCGGGCGCATCCCGGACTGGCAGCAGACCGTGGAGGCGTCCGTGATGGACACCGCCGACGACATCGCGTACGCCATCCACGACGTGGAGGACTTCTACCGGGTCGGGGTGCTCCAGCAGGGCGCGGTCTCCGCCGAGCTGATGGCCTGGCAGCGGGAGAGCGGGCACTTCCGGGCGATCACCGACGCGGCGCTGGCCACCGCGGCCCGGCGGCCCGGCGCGGCGATCGAGCGTCTGCGCCGGCAACTGCACCGCAAGGACGCCTGGATCGCCGACGACGACGCGTTCGCGGCCGCCGTCGAGCACGTCCGGGAGGAGCTGGTGGACGGGCTGCTGGCGATGCCGTTCGACGGCTCGATCGAGGCCGAGCAGTACGTGGCGCGGTTCTCCGCCCGCTGGTCCACCCGCTTCGTCGAGGCGATCACGGTGACCGAGCAGCCGTCGGTGCGCTCCGGGTACGTGCTGCTCGGCTGCGCCCAGTGGCACGAGGTGCAGGTGCTCAAGTTCGTCCACCACCGGTTCGTGCTGGCCCGCCCGGATCTCGCCCTGCACCAGCGGGGTCAGGCCCGGCTGCTGGGCACGCTGGTCGAGGCGCTGTGGGAGTGGCTGCTCGACCCGGAGGAGGAGTCGCGGCTGCCGCGCCGGCTGCACGACCTGGTCGAGTTGGCCGAGGCGGAGCTGCACCCGCGTGCCCCGGACCGGATCGGCCGGGCCCGGGGGCGGGCCATCGTGGACTTCGTCGCGCAGCTCACCGACGGCCAGGCGGTGGCCATGCTGGACGCGCTGTCCGGCCGCTCCGGCGCGCTCTGGACCGACGCCTTCGTGCTCTGAGCGGCCCGCCGGTCAGGCGACGGCCTGCCACCAGCCGTCGACCGCGGGCGGGTCGTCGACCACCACGCGCTCGCCAGGACGGGGCACCGCCAGCCGGACGTCGCGGGCCTTCGCCTCCGCCCACAGCCGGTTCACCGGCTCGGACCAGTCGTGCAGGGCCAGGTTGAACGTCGCCCAGTGCACCGGGATCAACAGCCCGCCGCGCAGGTCCAGGTGGGCGTCGACCGCCTCCTCGGGGAACATGTGGATGCTCGGCCAGGCCCGGTCGTACGCGCCGATCTGCATCAGCGTCACGTCGAACGGCCCGTGCTCGGCCCCGATGGCGGCGTACCCGTCGAAGTAGCCGGAGTCGCCGGTGTAGAAGACCTTGCGCCGGGCCCCGGCGACCACCCAGGAGCTCCAGAGCGTGCCGTCGCGGCGCAGCCCCCGGCCGGAGAAGTGCTGTGCGGCGGTGGCGGTGATCTCCAGCCCGGCGACCCGGTGTGACTCGGCCCAGTCCAGCTCGATGATCCGGTCTGCGGGTACGCCCCACCGGTCCAGGTGCGCGCCCACCCCGAGCGGCACCAGGAACGGCGCCGACTGGCGCGCGACCAGCTCCCGGACGGTGGCCATGTCCAGGTGGTCGTAGTGGTCGTGGGAGATCAGGATGGCGTCCAGCGGGGGCAACTCGTCCAGGCGCACCGGCGGTTCGTGCAGTCGGCGGGGACCGACCAGGCCCGACGGCGAGCAGCGCTCGCTCCAGACCGGGTCGAGCAGCACCCGCCGACCCTCGATCTCGATCAGCGCCGAGGCGTGGCCGTACCAGACGATGTTGAGCTCGTCGGCGGTGTCGGCGGCCTGTGGTGCGCTCGGACGCAGCAGCGGCACCGCCGTGCTCGGGCGCCGCTTCTGCTTGCCGAAGATCAGCTCGCGGAGCAGGTTGCGACCCGGTTCGGCGACCATCGTGCGGGTGCCGGCCTGGTTGTGGAAGGTGCCGTCGCGGAACTGCGGCGAACGGGCCGCCCGTTCGGCCCGGGCCCCGGCCAGGCGGCCGCCCAGCGCCGCCGGCACGTCCCGGGCAACCCAGGCCAGGCCGGCCAGCGCGGCCAGCCCTGCCGCGCCGCGCATGCGTCGCCCGAGCGACCGTTCGACGTTCGTGCGCTCCGCTGGTGCCATCGCCGTCCCTCCGCCGTGTCCCGCACTACACGGTAGTCACCCGGGCCGGCTCGCGCTCCGGCGGTCGCCGCACCGGGCCGATCGCCGCCACGGCGACCGGCCCGGGAGCGTGCTCAGCCGCCGTTGCTGGGCCGGCGGGCCGCCATCCGGTACGACGTGCCGGCGCCGGCGAGCCGGTCCACCGCGGCCAGGAACCGGGGGCCCATGGCGGCCCGGGCCTGCACCGCCGGGTGGGTGGCGCCGAAGTTGTCCGGGTCGGCCTGCCCGTCGGCGAAGAGCGCGTACGTGAGCACCGCGGCGCCGGACCGGTCGAAGATCACTCCGGCCTCGTGCCGGGCGTCGGCGAACCAGCCCGCCTTGGTGGCGATCCGGGCCCGCTCGTCGGAGGACATGGTGCGCCGGATGCCGTCGGTGAACGCCACCGGGGAGCGCAGCAGCCCGAGCAGGAACGTCGTCGAGGCGGGGGAGAGCAGGGTGCCGGCGACGAGGGCGCGCAGCAGGTCGTGTGTCTCCCGTGGGGTGCTGGTGCCGAGGAAGAACCTGTTCGGGTTGGCCACCGGCTCGACCTGGGTGTTCGGGAAGCCCTTGCCGACCAGGATGGCGTTGATCTCGGCGGCCGGGCACACCAGGCCGCACAGCCGCACCGCCGTGTCGTCGGAGACGGTCAGCAGGTTGGCCAGCACGTGCCCGAGGGTCACGCTGCTCGGGTACGCGCCGTCCAGGCTGAAGATGCCGTCGCCGCCCGGTACGACGATCGCCGCGGTCACCTCGACCCGCTGGTCGAGGGTGAGCAGCCCCCGGTCGACCTTGTCGAGCACCGCCGTGGCCACCGCGATCTTGTTGACGCTGTACGCCTCGATCCGCCGGTCCGCCTCGGCCGCCACCGCGACGACCGGCGAACCGGCCGGGTCGGCCACGCTGACGTACGCCTGCCAGTTGCCGCCGGCCTCGGTGCTGCGCCGGGTGTAGCTGGCGGCGACCCGGCGGGCGGCCTGGGCGGGGGTGGTG
>NZ_QGKR01000299.1 GCF_003172955.1 Micromonospora acroterricola
AACAGGGCCGCGGCCGGCTCCTCGGCGACCCGCTCGGCGAGCGCGTCCGCCGCCCGGTCGCCCCAGAGCGCGGCGAGTGGAACCCGCCGGTCGCGCAGCTCGACCGCCGGGACTCCGAGCACCGCCGGGCCGACACCGGGCGGCAGCCGCAGCCCGACCCACCGCTCCCCCGGCCGGCTGGCGCTGACGAAGGCGGTGCGGTCCGGGCCGGCCACCAGCAGGCCGGCCCGGCTGGACCAGAGCAGGTCGAGGCAGCCGTCCGGCAGCACCCGGCTCGTGCGGCCGGCGGCCGGGGCGGTGCTGGCCCAGAGGACGGCGCCGGCGACACCGGTGCGACGTTCCCGGTACATGCCCCGAGCCTGCCAGAAGCCCCCGACAGCCACGCATGGCGTCGGTACGCTGCGCAGGTGCGCTGGATGATCGTGGACGCGCCGCTGGACTCCTCCGGCGCCGGTCGAGGTGAGGAGCGGGCCCCTGCCGCGCTGCGCCGGGCCGGCCTGCTGGACGCCCTCGGAGCCGACGACGGTGGCCGCGTGGACGAGGCGCTGCTGCGCGACACCGTCCGCGACCCGGCGAGCGGGCTGATCGCCGCCGCCGGCCTGCGCCGCGCCGGCGCGGCCCTCGCCAGCCGGATCGCGGCCCTGCTCACCGACGACCGCCGGCCCCTGGTGCTCGGCGGGGACTGCGCCATCCTGCCCGGCATCTGCCGGGCGCTGCCCCCGACGACGGAGCTGTGGTTCGTCGACGGCCACCCGGACTTCTACGACGGCGAGACCTCGCAGACCGGCGAGGCCGCGGACATGGACCTCTCGGTGATCACCGGGCACGGCCCGTCCGCCGCCACCGGGCAGGACGGCGCGTCGCTCGACCCCGGCCGGGTCCACCTGCTCGGGCACCGTCCGCCCACCGACGACAGCAGCCGGGCCGAGACGGCCCGGATCGACCCGGCGATCCACCAGCTGCCCGCCCCGGAGCTGCTACGCCAAGGCGCCGCGACGGTCGGGGCCGGCCTGGTCTCCGGCGGGAACGGGCCGGCCTGGCTGCACCTCGACCTGGACGCGGTGGACCCGCGCGACCTGCCGGCGGTGACCTATCCCGAGCCGGACGGGCTGCGCTGGCCGGACCTCGTCGCGCTGGTCACCCCGCTGGCCCGCGCCGACCGGCTGCTCGGGATGAGCGTGACCGACCTCAACGTCGACGAGGACCCCGACGGGCGCCACGCACGGCGCGTCGTCGAGGTCCTCGCGGAGGTGCTGGGCGCGGCAGACCCGCGGCCGTGAGCCGACTATGCGTCAGCCGTGGGATGGGGCAGCCGGACGGTGAACACGGTCCGGCCGGGCCGGCTCCGCACGGCGACCGTGCCGTGGTGTGCCTCCACCACGGCGGCCACGATCGCCAGTCCGAGGCCGGTGCTGCCGTGAGCCCGGGAGCGGGAGCTGTCGCCGCGGGCGAACCGCTCGAACATCTCCGGTTGCAGCTCCGCCGGCACACCGGGCCCGTCGTCGGCGACGGTGAGCACGGCCGCGTCGCCCTGGACGGTCAGCGTGGTGGTCACCACCGTGCCGGGCGGAGTGTGCACGCGGGCGTTCGCCAGCAGGTTCGCCACCACCTGGTGCAGCCGGGCGGCGTCGCCGGGGACCCGGATCACCACCTCGGGCAGGTCGAGCTGCCAGCGGTGCTCGGGGCCGGCCACGTGCGCGTCGCTGACCGCGTCCACCACCAGGGCGGACAGGTCGACCTGGTCGACCGCGAGCGGGCGGCCGGTGTCCAGCCGGGCCAGCAGCAGCAGATCGTCGACGAGCCTGGTCATCCGGGTGCTCTCCGACTCCACCCGGCGCAGCGCGTGGGCCACGTCGGCGGGGACCTCGTCGCGGCCACGCCGGGCCACCTCGGCGTACCCCCGGATCGCGGCGAGGGGGGTGCGCAGCTCGTGGCTGGCGTCGGCGACGAACTGGCGTACCCGGGTCTCGCTGGCCTGCCGGGCGGCGAGCGCGTCGGCGACGTGGCCCAGCATGCGGTTCAGCGCGGCGCCGACCTGGCCCACCTCGGTACGCGGATCGGTGTCCGCCGCCGGGACGCGGACGGCGAGCGCCACCTCGCCCCGGTCCAGCGGCAGCTCGGTGACCCGGGTGGCGGTGGCGGCCACCCGGTTGAGCGGTCGCAGCGTGGCCCGAACGATCAGCGCGCCGGCGCCACCGGCGAGGACCAGCCCGACGGCGGCCACCCCGGCCTGCGCGGCGATCATCCACCAGACCGTCTCCCGCACGCCGGACAGGGGGATCCCCACGGCCAGCACGTCCCCATTGGTCAGCCGGCGCGCCACCGCCCGGACGTCACCACCCTCGGCGAGGTCGACCGTGCGCGGCCGGCCGTCGGTGGGCAGCGCGGCCAGCCGCGCCGCGTCCGCGGTGGCGACGTCGCCCAGCCCTCCGCTCTCGGTGCGGCTCTTCGCCGTGGTGACGCCGTCGGCGACCCGCACCGCGACGGAGCCCGGGGGGAAACCGCGCGGCGGCTCCGGGGCGGGCCGCTCGGCCCCGGACGGTCGCGCGCCGGGCCACCCCGGGTCGCCGCCCTGCCGGAACCACGGCGGAACCTCGGTGGGCCGTCGGTCTCCCATCGTCAACTGGTTGTCGACCTGGCTGATCAGGAAGTGCCGCAGCGCCACCGTGGTGAGCCCGCCGATGGCGACGCTGACCAGCGCGAGCAGCGCGACCAGGGCGAACACCAGTCGGGTACGCAGCGGCCGGCCGGCCAGCCACCGGCGGGCGGCGCGAACCGGGCGGCGGTGCGGCCGCTCACCGGGGTCACTCGGCCGGCTTGAGGACATAGCCCGCGCCGCGCAACGTGTGGATCATCGGCGACCGGCCCGCGTCGATCTTCTTGCGCAGGTACGAGATGTACAGCTCGACCACGTTGGCCTGGCCGCCGAAATCGTAGTTCCACACCCGGTCGAGGATCTGCGCCTTGCTGAGCACCCGACGCGGGTTGCGCATCAGGTAGCGCAGCAGCTCGAACTCGGTCGCGGTCAGCATGACGAGCTGCCCGTCGCGCCGGACCTCGTGGCTGTCCTCGTCGAGGCTGAGGTCGCCGACGGTCAGCACCGCGTCCTCGCGGGCGGCGACCGCGAAGCCGGACCGGCGCAGCAGCGCGCGCAGCCGGGCGATCACCTCCTCCAGGCTGAACGGCTTGGTGACGTAGTCGTCGCCGCCGACGGTCAGCCCGGCGATGCGCTCCTCGACGGCGTCCCGCGCGGTCAGGAAGAGCACCGGCACGGTGGGAGACTGCTCGCGCAGCCGCCGCAACACCTGGAAACCGTCCAGGTCGGGCAGCATCACGTCGAGCACCACGGCGTCCGGCTGGAACTGCCGTGCGGTGTTCAACGCCGAGGTGCCGTTGCCGGCGCTGCGCACCTGCCAGCCCTCGTAGCGCAGCGCCATCGACAGCAGGTCGGTCAGCGTCGGTTCGTCGTCGACCACCAGCACCCGGACCGGCTCGCCGTCGGGGCGACGCAGCTCGATCCGGTGGGGCACGGCCTGCCCGTTCATGACCATGCCCTCCATCGTGGGCACGGCGCCTGTGTCACGCCTCTGCGGCACCTGTGTGCCGGCTGTACGGGTGGACCGCCGGCGGGTCGGCGTCACCGCCGGTCCGCCCCGCCCCGGGTCACTCGGACACCCCGAGCGGGTCGGTGCGCACGAACCGCATGCTCCAGCCGCCGACGGCGTCGGGCTGGTCACGTTCGTAGAGGTGGTCGGGGCCGGCCTGCACCGACCCGGTCCCATCCGGGTGGCGCATGATCCAGCGCTGCGGCGGGGCGCCGTCCGGCCCGGCCGGCACCTCCCGGACCAGGCCGTCAGCGGGCCCGCCGACGAAGCGTACGGTGACCTCGCCCATCGGGCACCCCCCGGGTGACCGTGCCGGCACTCTCGGTGACACCGGCCCTGGCTCGCAAGCTACCGCACCCACCGGCCGCCCGCAGCGGGGTACGCGGCCCGGCGGTCGGCGATTCGCGGAGCGGTTTGCCCAGTTGGGAGGCCGGGTACCGCAACCGGAGGCAACCGCCGCCGGCGGTACGAGGGTGAGGAGTGGTCGATGCGCACGCTGGACGGGCGATACCAGCTCGAACAGCGCATCGGCGTTGGCGGGATGTCCGAGGTGTGGCAGGCCCACGACCAGGTGCTCGACCGGCCCGTCGCGGTGAAGCTGATCTCGCCCGGCGCGGACGGCCAGCACGGCCCGGTGGAGCGGATCCGCGCCGAGGCGCGTTCGGCGGCCCGCCTGGTGCACCCCAACGTGGCGAGTGTGCACGACTTCGGCACGTCCTCGTCGACCCTGCCCGGCCGGCGGGTGCCGTACATCGTGATGGAGCTGGCCGAGGGCGAGACGCTCGCCGCGCACCTGCGGTCGGGGCCGCTGGACTGGCGGATCTCGGTGCGGGTCTGCGCCGAGGTCGGCGCGGCGCTGGCCGCCGCGCACGCGAACGGCATCGTGCACCGCGACGTCAAGCCGGCCAACGTCATGCTCACCCCCAGCGGGGTGAAGGTGCTCGACTTCGGCATCGCCACACCGACCGGAGCGTCGGAACCGATGCCGGACGGGATGCTGGTGGGCACACCCGCGTACCTGGCGCCCGAGCAGCTCGACGGCGCCCCGGCCACCCCGGCGGCCGACATGTACGCCCTGGGCGTCCTGCTCTACTACAGCCTCACCGGCCGGCTGCCGTACCGGGCGGACACCGCCGCCGAACTGCTGGGCGTCCGCCGCCGTCAGGCGCCGGACCGGCTGCCCGAGATCGACGGGCTCCCGCCGGAGGTGGCCGAGCTGTGCCACTCCTGCCTCGCGGAGGACCCGGCCCGTCGCCCGACGAGCCTCGTCGCCGCGTTGCAGCTGGCCGAGGCCGTGGACGCCCGGGTGTACGTGCCGATGCTCATTCCCACGGCCCGCCGACCGGCTCCGACGTCGCCGTGGACCGAGCAGGCCGCGATGGAGGCCACCGAGGCGGTGCCGATGGCCGACGGCCCGAACCCGTCCGGCCGGCGCTGACCGCGCAGCTCACGGCGTTTCGCGGGGCGGCGGCCGGGTAGCCGGGCGGGTGAGCGACGGGAGGAACGCGATGCCGGATCCGAGTTCCTGGCTGCATGAGGCCACCGCGACCGCCGAGGGCGGCCACGTACGCACCGACGATGGCGGGCTCTCCACCGCGCTGGCCTCGCCGCTGGCAGCGCACTGCACGGGGTTGAGGCCGGAGCAGTTGCTGGCCGCGGCCTTCGCGTCCTGCCTGCACCACGCGGCGGTGGAGGCGGCCGGGGAGATCACCAACGAGGCGCACACGGTCCAGGTACGCGCCGAGGCGAAGCTGGGGCGTGACGACGACGGCCTCTACCGAGCCGACGTGCACGCCTCGATCTCCTCAGCCGGCCTGAGCCGGCAGCAACTGGCTGACCTGGTCGAGTACGCCGACCGGCTCTGGCCGTTCTCCAGCGGCGACAACAGCCGGCACCGGCTGACCGTCACCCCGGCGGAGAACGGCCGGCACTGAGCCGTCCACCGACGATCACGGCCGCTCCACCGAACGGACGTGCCGACCGCTCCACCGATCGGTGGAGCGGCCGTCCGCCGTACGGGTGAGGCTCGACGAGCGGCCGCCATAGCTGTCGAGGGCCGTCAGCACGGGCGACATGGCCGGGCGAATCGGGAATAGCCGGCTGGCCCGATGAGCGAAGTTGATCAGCATTGCGGAGTCGTTGCCCCTTATTGCCACCAAGATCAGGGCAAATTGTGGCGCATGCCACTGATCGGGCCGATGGCATCGGCCAGCCACTTCTTTAGCCTCGGCGAGTGCATCCCGACGACCCCACCGACCCGAAGCTGACCGACGCGCGCCCGTCCACCCGTACGAGCGACGCCGCATCAACCGAACGGACGATCGGCCGTCACCGGGCCCCCGAGCCGCCCCGTCGAGCCCTGCTGCGCTCGACGCCGCTCCGGGTCGCCCTGGCCACCGGCGTCACCTGCTGCCTGAGCCTGGTCGCGGTCACCACCGCCCGGGGCAGCGAGGACACCCCTCGCCCCGTGGAGCCGCTCGCCGAGGCGGTGGCCGACCGCGCCGCCATCGCCGACGAGCGCGCCTCCCGCTCGCTGGACCGCGACGTCGCCCCCGCCCGGGTCGTCCC
>NZ_QGKR01000066.1 GCF_003172955.1 Micromonospora acroterricola
GGTGAGCGGGGTGCAGTTGCGGGGGTTTGGGTGGCGGCACGCCGGGCGGCTCGCCTGGGCCGTGCGCGGGGTGGACCTCCGGATCGAGGCTGGGGAACGGGTCCTGCTGCTCGGGCCGTCGGGGGCCGGCAAGAGCACCCTGCTCAGCGCGCTGGCCGGGCTGCTGCCCGAGGACTCCGGCGAGCAGGAGGGCACCGTCGAGATCGACGGGCTCGACCCGCGCAAGGGCCGGGAACGGGTCGGCATCGTCTTCCAGGACCCGGAGACCCAACTGGTGATGGCCCGCTGCGGCGACGACGTCGCGTTCGGGCTGGAGAACCGGGGCGTGCCGGCCGGCGAGATCTGGCCCCGGGTGGACGAGGCGCTGCACCGGGTCGGCTTCCCGTACTCCCGGGACCGGAACACCTCCGCGCTCTCCGGCGGCGAACAGCAACGCCTCGCCCTGGCCGGCGCGCTGGCGCTGCGACCCGGCCTGCTGCTGCTCGACGAGCCGACCGCCAACCTCGACCCGGCCGGCGCCGACCTGATCCGGCGGGCGGTGGCCGGCGCGTTGGACGCCGACACCACACTGATCCTGGTCGAGCACCGGGTCGCCGAGGCGCTGTCACTGGTCGACCGGGTGGTCGTCCTGGAACCCGGCGGGGGGGTCCGCGCGGACGGCCCGCCCGAGGCGGTCTTCGCCGCGCACGGCGACGCCCTCGCCGCCGAGGGCGTCTGGGTGCCGGGCCACCCCATCGCCCCCCGGCGGGCCACCGCCACCCCGGGGGAGCTGCTGCTCACCGCCGACCGCCTCGGCCTGCCACCCCGGCTGGGCCCCACCGACCTGGGGGTACGCGCCGGCGAGGCACTCGCCGTACGCGGGCCGAACGGCGCCGGCAAGTCCACCCTGGCGCTGCTGCTCGGCGGGCTGCTCCGGCCGGGCGCCGGGCGGGTCACCGCGTCGGCCGAGCTGGCCGGAACGGACCACCGCACTCCCCCGCACCGGTGGCGGGCACCCGCGCTGGCCCGACGTATCGGGTCGGTCTTCCAGGACCCGGAGCACCAGTTCGTCACCAGCACCGTCTTCGACGAGCTGGCGCTCGGCCCGCGCCGCACCGGGCAGACCGAGGCGGCCGTCAAGGCCACCGTGGCCGGGCTGCTCGACCGGCTCCGACTGTCCCGGCTCGCCGCCGCCAACCCGTACACCCTCTCGGGTGGGGAGGCGCGGCGGCTGAGCGTCGCGACCGCCCTGGCCACCGCGCCCCGCCTGCTGATCTGCGACGAACCCACCTTCGGTCAGGACCGGCGGACCTGGCGGGAGCTGGTCGACCTCTTCGCCGAGCTGCGCGACGCCGGGCACGGCGTGGTCACCGTGACCCACGACCCGGACTTCGTCGCCGCGCTCGCCGACCGCACCGTCACGCTGGAGCGACCGTGACCCGTCGACCGCACCATCACCCCGGAGTGACCGTGACCGGCCGGGACGCCAACCGATGATCAGCATCGAGCCGGTCGCCGCGCCCGGTGCGCCGCTGGCCCGCCGCAACCCGGTGGCGAAGGTGGCCGCGGCGCTGGTCTTCTCGTTCACGCTGCTGGCCACCCTGGACCCGGTGGCCCCGGCGATCGCCATCGCGGTCGAACTCGCCGTCCTGCCGCTGTTCGGCATCCGCTACCGGGTCCTGGCCCGGCGGGCCTGGCCGCTGCTGGCCAGCGCCGCCGGCATCCTGGTCACCCTGGTGCTGTTCGCCGCCGACCGGTCCGGCCGGGTGCTGCTGGACGCGGGCCCGGTGCTGGTGACCACCGGAGTGCTGCTCACCGCGCTCGGCCTGGTGCTGCGGGTGCTCGCGGTGGCCCTGCCCGGCGTGATCGTCTTCGCCACCACCGACCCCACCGACCTGGCCGACGCGCTGATCCAGAACGCGAAGGCGCCGGCCCGGTTCGCCATCGGAGCGCTGGCCGCGTTCCGGCTGGTGCCGCTGCTCGGCCAGGAGTGGCAGATGATCAGCATGGCCCGGCGGGCGCGGGGCGTCGACGCCGGGCGCAACCCGGTGGCGAAGCTGCGACTGTTCACCTCGACGGCGTTCGCGCTGCTGGTCGGTGCGATCCGCCGGGGCACCCGGCTGGCCGTGGCGATGGACGCGCGCGGCTTCGACGCCGGCACCCCGCGCACCGTGGCCCGCCGCCAGCCCTTCACCCGCGCCGACGCCGTGCTCATCGTCGCCGCCGCCGCGCTGGCCGGCGCCGCCCTCACCGCCAGCATCCTGCTGGGCACCTTCCGCCCCCTGCTCGGCTGAGTCGCTTCTCCCCGCAGCGTGCCGACCGGCGTCGCTCCGCCTCGCCCCGCCGCCGGGCCAGCATGATCCGCGCACCATCAGGGATGGTGCTGCGTCGCGGGGCGGTGAGGCAGCACCATCCCTGATGGTGCTGCTGCCTCACCGCCCGCGACGCCGGGGCAGCACGCCGGGTGGGTGCGGGTCGGTCAGCTGCGGCGGAAGGCGTAGCGGCGGCTCTGGCCGGCTGGTTGACCACGCCCGCCGGCCGAGCGCGTCCCGCCACCCTGCGGCGGTCCGGCCGTCGGCGCCTTTGGTCGCCCGGCCACCTTCGACAGGTCTGCCACCACCGGCGCGTCGACCGCTGCCGGCACGTCGATCGGCGGCACCATCTCACCCGGCACCACCCCCGGCAGAGCCGGCTGATTCAGCACCGCCGGCAGAGCCGGCTCGACCAGCACTGCCGGCTCACCCAATGCCGCCGGAAGCGCAGGCTCGGCCAGGAGCGCCGGTTCGACCGTGAGTTCCACGTCGGGGCGGGTTGGTAGGAGCGCGTCATGGCCGGCCGCCTCTGTGCCGGCGGACGTGGGTGCGGTGGTACGGGACTTCTTCCGATTGCGTCTGGCGGGCATCCGGGCCTCCTTCGGTGCCGACCTCACTGCCGGTCCCGCGCTCCGGGGCCGGTCGGCTCGACTGGTGACCGTCGCGGCGCGACAGTCGGATCGGGAAGGGACTGCTCACCGGGATCGACAACGTCAGCACCGCGACACGGCGGATGCGGAATGCGGGACGCCCGGGAGCGCACGGACCGCGGCGCGGGGCGGCGGGCCGGCTCGGAGGTGGGGCGTCACTTACGCATGCCGACACGCTATCCCGTGGGCGGGCGGCGGCGCATCCGGTTTTCCTGGCAGCATCGGCGGCATGCTGATCGCGTTCTCGATTACCCCGCTCGGTGTCGGTGAGTCCGTTGGTGACCTGGTGGCCGAGGCGGTGCGGGTGGTCCGCGAGTCCGGCCTGCCCAACCGGACGGACGCCATGTTCACCACCGTCGAGGGCGAGTGGGACGAGGTGATGGCGGTGGTGAAGCGGGCGGTCGACGTGGTGGCCGCGCAGGCGCCCCGGGTGAGCGTGGTGCTCAAGGCCGACGTCCGGCCGGGAGTGACCGACGCGCTCACCACGAAGGTGGCGCGCGTGGAGGATCGACTGGCCCGGGGCTGAGCGCCACCGACCGGTCACCGGCTGTCGACGAGGCAGCCCGCCGCATCGCGCACCGCGATACGGTCGCAGCACGGCAGTACGACGGCGAGAGGTGGCGGCACGGATGGCTGAGCAGGCGACGGCGCAGATCGGCGTGACCGGGCTGGCGGTGATGGGCCGCAATCTGGCCCGCAACCTGGCCCGCAACGGTTTCACGGTGGCGGTGCACAACCGCTCGCCGGAGCGCACCCGCAGCCTGATCGCCGAGCACGGCGACGAGGGCACCTTCGTGCCCGGTGAGTCGATGGCCGACTTCGTGGCGTCGCTGGAACGCCCCCGCGCGGTGATCGTGATGGTCAAGGCGGGCGCGCCCACCGACGCGGTGATCGACGAGCTGGTGCCGCTGCTGGAGGAGGGCGACATCGTCGTCGACTGCGGCAACGCCCACTTCGCCGACACCCGCCGGCGGGAGGAGGCGCTGCGCACGCACGGTCTGCACTTCGTCGGCACCGGCGTCTCCGGCGGCGAGGAGGGCGCGCTCCTCGGGCCGAGCATCATGCCGGGCGGCTCCGCCGAGTCGTACGCCAAGCTCGGCCCGATGTTCGAGAAGATCGCCGCCCACGTGGACGGCGTGCCGTGCTGCATGCACATCGGGCCGGACGGCGCCGGGCACTTCGTCAAGATGGTGCACAACGGCATCGAGTACGCCGACATGCAGCTCATCGCCGAGGCGTACGACCTGCTCCGGGCTGGCCTGGACGCGCAGCCGGCGGAGATCGCGGAGATCTTCCGCGACTGGAACAGCGGCGAGCTGGAGTCCTTCCTCATCGAGATCACCGCCGACGTGCTGGCGCACCGTGACGCGGCCACCGGCGGGCCCTTCGTGGACGTCGTGCTGGACCGGGCCGAGCAGAAGGGCACCGGGCGCTGGACGGTGCAGAGCGCGCTGGATCTGGGCATCCCGATCACCGGGATCGCCGAGGCGACCTTCGCCCGCTCGCTCTCCGGCCACGTCGACCAGCGGGAGGCGGCCCGGCGGGCGTTCCCGGACGCCGGGGAGAAGTGGCAGGTGACCGACCGGGACGCGTTCGTCGAGGACGTCCGCCGGGCGCTGCTCGCTTCCAAGATCGTCGCGTACGCGCAGGGCTTCGACCACATCCGCGCCGGCAGCCAGGAGTACGACTGGAACATCGACCTGGGCGGCACGGCCACCATCTGGCGGGGCGGCTGCATCATCCGGGCCCGCTTCCTCAACCGCATCCGTGAGGCGTACGACGAGCAGCCCGACCTGCCGACGCTGCTGGTGGCGCCGTACTTCGCCGACGCGGTCGGCGCCGGGGTGCCGAGCTGGCGGCGGGTGGTCGCCGACGCGACCCGGGCGGGGGTGCCCACGCCGGCGTTCTCGTCGTCGCTGGCGTACTTCGACGCGCTGCGCGCCGAGCGGCTGCCCGCCGCGCTGATCCAGGGCCTGCGGGACAACTTCGGCGCGCACACCTACCAGCGTGTCGACCGGGAGGGCTCGTTCCACACCACCTGGGCGGGCGACCGCACCGAGTCCCCCGCGTAGTCGGTACGGCGCCGTGCGCCGTGATCGTGCCGGATCCTGGATGTAGTGCCCTCCCCAGCGTGGGAGGCCACTACATCCATGTTCGAGGGAATCATGGGGAGGACGGTGCGCGCCTCGGGCGCGGGCAACGGTCAGGCGACGGTGGCGTGCATCTCCCAGACGAGGATCTCGGCCGGCTCGTCGGCGGTGACCCGGCGACCGCCGGTCATGGTGAGCCGGGCCGCGTCGCCGGTGCCGAGCGGCCCGCTGCCCTCCAACGTCACCGTGCCGTCCGGCACGTACAGGTGCACGAAGGGCGCGTCCGGGAGGGTGACCTCGTCGCCGGGGGCGAGCCGGGCGGCGTGGAGGGTCGCGTACCGGTTGCGGATCCGGATCGCGGACGCGCCGTCGTAGCGTTCCATCCCGGAGGCGACCGGCACGAGGCCGCCGCGCAGCAGCTCGTCCTCGATTTCCAGCTGCTCGTAGCCGGGGTCGACGCCCTGCTCGTCGGGGAGCACCCACATCTGCACGAAGTGCACCGGGTCGCTGTGCGGCTCCTGGTTGTTGAGGCGCCAGGCGTCGTTCTTCTCCGAGTGCAGGATGCCGGTGCCGGCGCTCATCCGCTGGGCCAGCCCCGGGTAGATCACCCCGGTGTGCCCGGTGGAGTCCTGGTGCACCAGAGAGCCGCGCAGCACCCAGGTGACGATCTCCATGTCCTCGTGCGGGTGGGTCTCGAAGCCGGCGCCCGGGCGGACCACGTCGTCGTTGTTGACCAGCAGCAGGCCGTGGTGGGTGTTGGCCGGGTCGTAGTGCCGGGAGAACGAGAAGGAGTGCTTGGAGTCCAGCCAGGAGATCCGGGTGGCGAAGCGGTCCTCGGCCCGGCGCAGGTCGACCGACGGGGCGGGAGCGGTCGCGGTCACCAGGCACGCTGCCCGGTGTCGGCCGGCGACGGCGCCCAGGTCAGGGCCGGGTCCCCGCTGGCCAGCTCGGCGATCTCGCCGGAGCGCAGCTGCGGGGTGTGGCCGAACTCGGCGCAGTGCTGCTCGGCGATCTCCGCGCAGATCTCGGCGACCTGCTCGCAGATCGGGTCACCCAGATCGGCCGCGTTCAACGCCATGATCATCTTGTACCGGAGATCCCGCACAACCCCACCCCCTGTCTCTTATACCCATCTGACGC
>NZ_QGKR01000308.1 GCF_003172955.1 Micromonospora acroterricola
GTCGTGGTCGGCGGCGGCGTGGTCGGCGGCGGGGTGCCACCGCCGCACGCCGCACCGTTGACGGTGCAGTTCAGGGGCGCCTTGTAGGCGCCGGTGCCGTTGTAGCCCCAGCTGAACGAGGCGCCGGGGGCGAGCGCGCCGCCCCAGCTCTTCTTCACCGCGACGTAGTGGTTGCCGCTGCTGGTCACGTCGGCGTCCCAGGAGCTGCTGATGCTGGTGCCCGACGGCAGGTCGAACTCGATGCGCCAGGTGCTGACCGTGGCGTTCGACCCGTTGGTGACGGTCACCCTCGTCTCGTGACCGGTCCCCCAGTCCTGCGCCTTGGTGAACGTGGTGGTGACGGTGCCGGCGCCGAACGCGGTGGTCATCGGCGCCGCTGCGACGGCCACGGCGACCACGGCGCCGGCCCAGAGGGCCCGGCGGAGCGATCTCTTCATGAGGCGTCTCCCCAAACTGTTAGGAAACTTTCCAAAAGGATGGTGAGACGGTACTCACGGCGTCATCACTTCGTCAAGATGTGCATGTTTCGATTTCCCCTGGTGCGTGGAGTGCGTCCTTCCACGCCCGACACCGCCTCCGCCGGCCGGCGCGTAACCTCGGGCCATGACCGTCTTCGACATCCCGATCGACGCCCTCAACCGCGGCCCCGCCGACCTCGCCCGCTACCGCGGCCGGGCGCTGCTGGTCGTCAACGTGGCCTCCCGCTGCGGCCTCACCCCCCAGTACGCCGGCCTCCAGGCTCTCGCCGACGAGTACGCCGACCGCGGCCTGGTGGTGCTCGGCGTGCCCTGCAACCAGTTCGCCGGGCAGGAGCCGGGCAGCGCCGCCGAGATCAGCGACTTCTGCCAGGTCAACTACGGGGTCACCTTCCCGTTGACCGAGAAGGTCGACGTCAACGGCCCCGATCGGCACCCGCTCTACGCCGCGCTCGTCGACACCCCCGACGCCGACGGGCACACCGGGGACGTCCGGTGGAACTTCGAGAAGTTCCTGGTTGCCCCGGACGGCACGGTCGCCGCCCGGTTCGCCCCCACGGTGGAGCCCGGCGCCGACGAACTGCGCGCCGCCATCGAGAAGGTGCTGCCCGCCGCCTGACCCGCCGGCGTCAGCTCGCGACGAAGCGCCACTGCGCCGCGTCGGTCAGCGGGCGGTAGCCGAGGGCCTGGTAGATCTTGTTGCTGGTGGGGTTCGACAGGTCGGTGTAGAGGGTGCAGGCTGTCGCGCCACCGTTCAGCGCGTGTCCGCTGGCGTGCGCCACGCAGGCGCTGGCATGGCCGCGCCCCCGCCACTCCGATGGCGTGTAGACGCCGCTGACCCGGACCACGCCGGCGACCGGTCGGCTCAGCCAGGCCGTCGAGACCGGGACGGCGTCCCGCTCCCACAGCCAGAGCAGGTCGCCGTGCGGCAGTCGGGCGTCGATCTGCCCGGCCGCGTCCACCGGCGGACCGTCGGGCATCGTCTCCGCGGCGTACGCGGTCGCCCAGGCGATCAGCAGGTCCCGGTCCGCCGCGGTGGCCGGGCGGGCGCGTCCGGCCACGCCCACCGGCGGCCGGACCGCGTCCAGTCGGAAGATCCGCTGCGCGGCGCCGGGTACGGCGAGCCGGTCGGCCCGGTCGGCGTACCACTCGGCGAACTCCGCCACGGCCGGGACCGGGCCGTGCACCTCGGCCAGCGGCGGCGCCGCCCGGACGAAGTGCTCCGCCAGCGCTCGCGCGGCCGCCGTCGACGCCGCGCCGACCAGCGGCCCGCGCGGCGGCGTGTGCACCGCCGCGCCCACCGTCGCGCCGCCGTCGACGACCCGGACGAACCGCTCGTCACCGGAGAGTGGCACGTGCCCGGACAGCCGGTCGGCGACCAGCGTGAGCAGTACGTTGTGCAGAACGGGCTCGCGGCGCAGCCAGGCGTCGGCTGCGGCGGCGAACGGCGCGAGATCCTCGGTCAGACACTGCACGGACGGGATTCTCCGCAACCGTCGGCGCCTCGACAACCGGAATAACCCACCGCGCAGGTCGGGAATGTGTCGCGGGTGGACGAAGTTGGGAACGAGCATGACAACTGTGGGACTGATCGGCAGCGGCAACATCGGCGGCACGGTGGCCCGGCTGGCGGTGGCCGCCGGCTACGACGTGGTGCTGAGCAACTCGCGGGGGCCGGAGACGCTCACCGACCTGGTCGAGGAGTTGGGTGCGCACGCGAGCGCCGGCACGGCGCAGGACGCGGCGCAGGTCGGCGACCTGGTGGTGGTCAGCGTTCCGCTGAAGGCGTACCGGGCGGTGCCGGTGGAGCCGCTGGCGGGCAAGGTCGTCATCGACACCAACAACTACTACCCGCAGCGTGACGGCGCCTTCCCGGAACTGGACTCCGGCGAGGTCACCAGCAGCGAGCTGCTCCAGCAGCACCTGCCGGAATCCCGGGTGGTCAAGGTGTTCAACAACATCTTCTTCAAGCACCTGGACTCGCTGGGCCGGCCGGCGGGCGCGGCCGACCGCAGCGCCCTCGCGATCGCCGGGGACGACGAGGCCGCGAAGGCCGAGGTGACCGCCTTCCTGGACCGGATCGGCTACGACGCCGTGGACGCCGGGTCGCTCGCCGAGGGATGGCGCTACCAGCCGGACACGCCGGCCTACGGCACGCTCTACTCCGCCGACCCCGGCAACTGGGACCAGCCGGCGCCCGGTGGCGCCGAGAAGCTGCGCGCCCTCCTGGCCGCCGCCACCCGCTGACCGTCACCGCCAGGCGGGGCCCTCTGCGGTCTCGCCTAGCGGGTGGTCGTCCGCAGGGCGGCGGCGAGCTCCTCGTCGTAGCTGGCGATCCGCTGGCCGTCCGCGGCGTACGCGACGAGCCGACCCTGTGCCATGCTCGCCGACCGGAACGAGAACGTCCGCGTCCCCGGGTAGGCGGCGAGCAGGGGAATGGTCCGGGGCGCCCCGCCCGGCGCGGAGTAGTACTCCAACCGGGCCACCTGCCCGGAGACCACACCGTTGACCCGCACCTTGGTCTTCTCGGCCCGGGTGCCGAAGGTGACCGGCGCGTCGGTGCCGTAGACGGCGCACTCGACCGGACCACGGCAGACGAAGAAGTATCGCGGGTTGACCACGTCGTCGAGGCTGTACGCCTTGAAGGTCGGGTCCGCTCCGGCGGGCAGCGGTTGCACGGCGAAGAACGCCACGGCCACGGTGGCCGTGATGCCCACCCGCCACCAGGCCCGCCCGGCGGCCGGTCTCCGGTTCGTCCGGGCGGCGGCGACCGCGACGCCACCGAAGCCGGCCAGGCACAGCAGGCACACCCCGACGGCGCGGGCGTTCTCGAACAGGAACTGCACGCCCGGCCGCATCGACACCGGGCTGAGGACGGCCCCCAACGAGACGACCATGGCGGCGAGCAGCGCCGCGCCGGCGGCCCGCTGGGTGACGCCGGACGCGCCGATCAGCAGCATCGCGGCGAGCACCGGCCACACCTGGTGGTGGGTCCAGGAAACCGGGGACGCGGCCACGGTGGCGCAGCCGACGAGTACCGCGGCGTGGCCGGGGCAGCCCTGCGCGGTCAACTGCCGGGCGCGCAGCAGCGCCGCCGCGCAGATGAGCGCCACCAGGCCGGCCCAGAGGAGGGGCAGCGCCGCCTCGTCGACCCCGATGCGCAGCAGCATCCCGTGCACGGACTGGTTGCCGAGCGAGGCCAGGTTGCCGATTCGGGAGGTCTGCCGCACGGCCTCGGTCCAGTAGGTCCAGCTCTCGTCGGGCAGCACAATCGCGGCGAGCCCGGCGCAGGCCACGAACGTCGCCGCCGCCCGGCCGGCGTCGCGGTAGCGACCGGTGGCGAGGAAGTAGACCACGAACAGCAGTGGGGTCAGCTTGATCGCCGCGGCCACCCCGACCAGCACGCCGCGCACGCGCGGCGGAACCAGGCCCATCCCGTCCAGCAGGGCCATCAGCACGACGAAGATGCTGACCTGCCCGAAGCGCAGGTTGCTCTGCACCGGCGCGGAGAGCATCAGCACCGTGGCCGCCACCGCCACGACGAGCGGGCGACGGGACCGTCGGGCGGTCAGCGCGACACCGACCGACCCGGCGATGGCGACGACCGCCGCGCACGTCGCCACCAGCCAGACCGCCTGCAACACGCCCTCGCTGACGGCGGTGATCGGCCCCAGCACGAGGGCGGCGAACGGCGGATAGGTGAACGGCCCCCCGTTCTCCGCCACATACCCGTACAGCGGCCGCCCGGCGTGCAGGTCGGACAGCGCCCCGTAGTAGATGTGCAGGTCGGAGAGGCGGTCCTCGCGGCGCGACACGAGCACACAGGACATCAGCGCGACGACGACGAAGACCGTCCACACCAGCGCCACCCGGCGATCCCGCATCGGCCGAGAATACGGGAGCACAACGGTCCGCGTCGGCCCGTCGACACCGCGTCTGCCGTCCGGAGAACGGCCTCCGCGTGGCGGGCGCACGTCCCTAGCATCGGCGGATGGGAGCGACGAGCACAGCGGCGTACGACGCCCACGCGGACTGGTACGAGGACTTCATCTCAACGGGCGGTGACTATCTCCGGCGGGTGCACGGCACCCTCGCGGACCTGCTCGGTCCGGGCGAGGGCACCTGCCTGGACGTCTGCTGCGGCACTGGCGCGCACGCGTCCGTGCCGGCCGGTCTGGGTTGGACGCCGGTGGGCGTGGACCTGTCCGGCGGGCAGTTGCGGCACGCCGCCGGGCGGCTGCCGGTGGCGCGGGCCGACGCGGTCGCGCTGGCCATCGCCGACGCGTCGCTGCCCGCCGCGATGTGCGTGCTCTCCAGCACCGACGTGCCCGACTACCCGGCCGTGCTGCGCGAGGTCGCCCGGGTGCTGCGCCCCGGTGGACGGTTCGTGCACGTGGGCGTGCACCCGTGCTTCGTGGGCGCGTTCGCCGACTGGAGTCAGCGGCGAAGCGTCGTCGTTGACGAGCGGTACGGCGAGCGCTCGCGCAGCTTCGACAGCTGGAACACCAGCGGTGTCCGGGTCCGGGTCGGCGCCTGGCATGTGCCGCTCGCCGATCTGCTCAACGGGGCCGTGGCCGCCGGACTGCGGCTGGTGCGCACCGCCGAGTGCGGGCCGGGCGGCGTCCCGGACCTGTTCGGCTTTCTCGCCGTGAAGGGCTGACGCGCCCGTCGATCATCGATACGTGACAAAAATGCCGCGACATGCGGGAGACAACTTGCGCGATGGTCCCGCAGACGAGACTCTGTTCCGTGAGTTGCTGCCCGCTCACCGACCGTGCTCTCGGAGGCGACATGCACAGGCTCCCCACCGTGCCCCGCCGGCTACTGGCCGGCGCCGGCGCGCTCCTGCTCGGCACCGCCCTCGCCGCCGCCGGCACGCCGATGCCCGCCAGCGCCGCGACCGGCGCGGACAGCGTCGGGTACGTCCGGCTCGCCCACCTCTCCCCCGACACCCCGGCGGTGGACGTCTACCTGGCCGCCCCCGACGCCGCGACGCCGCGAGTCTTCCCCGGGGTCGGCTACGGCGTGGTCTCCGACTATCTCGAGCTGGCACCCGGCCGGTACGCGGTGGCGATGCGCGAGGCCGGCGCCCCCGCCAGCGATCCTCCCGTCCTCACCACCGAGGTCGCGGTTGCCAGTGGTGACGCGTACACGGTGGCCGGCGTCGGCCGCCACGCCGACCTGGGTCTGCGGGTGCTCAACGACGACCTCAGCGCGCCCGCCCAGGGCCGCGCCAAGGTGCGCGTCGTGCAGGCGTCCGTGCGGACCCCGGTGCTGGACGTGGCCGCCGCCGACGGCCCGATGATCGCCAACGGCGTGCAGTTCGCCACCACCACGGACTACCAACTGGTCGAACCGGGCAGCTGGCGCCTCCGACTGACCGGCGCCGGGGGGCCGAGCACCGACACCGAGGTGCGGCTCACCGGCGGCGCGGTCTACTCCCTGCTGGTGCTCGACGCGAAGCAGGGCGGGCTGACCGCCGAGCTGCGCCGCGACGCCGAGGGCGGCACGGTCGTACCGGCCGGCGGGGTGGACACCGGCGCCGGCGGCACGGCCGGGGCCGGGCCCAGCGCGTACCCCCTGGTGGCCGGCGGGTTGGCCGCGGCGGCCAACCCGCCGGCCACCAGGG
>NZ_QGKR01000065.1 GCF_003172955.1 Micromonospora acroterricola
CCGCCCGGCCCCCGCCCGCCCGGCCGGCGCCGGACTGCCCACCCTGGACGATGACGGCGACCCGGACCGCAAGGTCGGCCGGCGCAAGGCCATGGTCGCGCTCGGCGGCACGGCTGCCGTCGTCGCCGGTGGAGCGGCGCTCGCCTTGACCCCGCAGTTCCGCGGCCTCTTCGGTGACGAGGCGGTGGCCGGTGACGCGACCGGCAGCACCGTCACCGACGGCACCGCGGCCCGGCCCAGCGGCCAGCAGCCCAGCACGGTGCGCACCTACACCGAGCAGAACGAGAGCTACATGGGCTCCCGGGCCGGTGAGGCGCTGAAGAAGAACGCACCCTCCGGTGGCCGTACGTTCTCCGGCCCGGCCGCGGCCGCCGCGGAGACCAAGGTGACCGTCAAGACGGTGCTGGCCAAGGACCCGATCCTGCACCTGGCCCGGCGGGCCACCTTCGGTGCGACGCCCGCGGTGGTCGCCGACATCAAGAAGCTGGGCATCGACGGCTGGGTCCGCGCCCAGCTCGACCCGGACAAGATCGAGCCGAGCAAGGCCGAACTGAAGCTCGCCGAGCTGCCCACGCAGAAGCTCACCGTGCAGCAGCTGCGCGACCAGCGGGACAAGCTCAACGAGCAGGGCGCCCAGCCGGAGCGCGAGATGGTCGACGCCACCCTGGCCCGGCAGATCTGGTCGAAGCGCCAGCTGTTCGAGGTGATGGTCGACTTCTGGAACGACTTCCTGCACGTCGCCGCGGAGTTCGACGGCGGCGAGGTGTACCGCAGCTCGTTCGACAAGGACGTGGTGCGGGCGCACGCGCTCGGCAGCTACCCGGAGATGCTGGTCGCCGCGAACAAGCACCCCGCGCTGCTGATCTACCTGAACCAGAAGGACTCCCGCAAGGACGCGATCAACGAGAACCTCGCGCGGGAGAACCTCGAGCTCTACTCGGTCGGCGTGGACGGCGGCTACAAGGAGCCGGACGTCCGCCAGGCCGCCATGCTCCAGACCGGCCGTGGCGTCGAGGACGGCAAGTACGTCTTCAAGTCCGAGCAGCACTACGTCGGCAAGGTGAAGATCCTCGGCTTCACGCACCCCAACAACTCGGCGGACCCCAAGAAGGCCGAGGCGGCGATCGACAAGTACATCACCTACATCGCGCTGCACCCGTCGACCGCGAAGTACGTCGCGCAGAGCCTGGCGACCCGGTTCGTCTCTGACACCCCGCCGAAGTCCCTGGTGGACCGGCTGGCCAAGACGTACACGACCAACAACGGCATGATCAAGCCGGTGCTGATGGCCCTGTTCAGCTCCTCGGAGTTCTGGGCCGCGGTCGGCCAGAAGGTGCGCCGGCCGATGGAGTACCTGGTCGCCACGTACCGCGTCCTGGGTGTCTCGCCGGACCCGTCGCCGAAGAACGACAACGGCGACAACAAGCGCACCCCGTTCGCCCGGGGCCTGCGGCAGATCCACGACAAGCTTCGCGAGCTGGGCCACTACCCGATGGGCCAGCCCACCCCGGACGGCTACCCGGACGTCTACGTCGCCTGGACCTCGGCCGGCACCATGGTCAACGGCTGGAACGAGGCCGGTGAGATCCTGGCCGGCTACCGGACCTCCTTCACGTACACGGCGCCGGAGAAGCTGGTCGCCAAGCCGCCGGCCACCGCCGGGGCGTACGTGGACGCGCTCGCCCAGCGGCTGGTGAACCAGAAGCTCAGCACCCGGGAGAAGAACCTGATCCTCGGCGTGGCCGGCGTGCCGGCGAGCGCCAAGGTCGATGCCACGTTCAACGGGGCCATCACCGCCGTCGCGCGGGCGATCCTCGCGTCCCCCCAGCACCACCTCCGGTGAGGCACCCGATGGAGAAGACTGTGTACAACTCTTTCCCCCTGCACCCCGAATGCCCTGACCTGCGGCGGCTCGCCGACAACCCGGCCGAGGCGCTGCTCCGGGCGGAGGCCGACCTCGTCGCCGCCGAGAACGCCGCCGAGGCCGACCGCTACCGCACCCTGGAGGACCTGGAGGAGGCCCAGCAGGACGGTCGTGGCGTCACCCGGCGGACCTTCGTCGCCGGCGCCGCCGCCACCGCCACCGCGCTGGCCACCGCCCAGTTCGTCACCACCTCGGCGTCGTTCGCGGCGACCAAGACCGGCACCCTGATCCACGTCTTCCTTTACGGCGGGCTGGACGGGCTGAGCCTCGTCGCGCCGGACAACGACCCGGTGCTCGCCAAGGCACGCCCCGACCTGCTGCTCGGCAACGACTCGCTGGCCCTGGGCCGCGGCTTCAAGCTGACCAGCGCGTTCAAGCCGCTGGAGCAGTGGCTCAAGGCCGGCCAGCTGGGCTTCATCCCGGCGGTCTCCGACGAGCGGCTGTCCCGCAGCCACTTCCAGGCCGCGGACGCCTGCAACCTCGGCGGACTGCCCAACGAGACCGGCGGCCGGGGCTGGCTGGACGGTCTGGTCGACAACCTCGGCAAGGGCACCGCGTTCCGCAGCGTCGGCGTGGGCAGCACCCTGCCCCGCTCGCTGGTCGGCAACAACGGGGCGCTCTCGCTGAACAACGTCGGCTCGCTGCGGCTCAACGGGGATGACCGGTTCCGCGCGGCCACCGAGAAGGCCATCAAGGGGCTCTTCACCGGGATCAACCACCCCGTCGAGGAGGCCGTGCAGGAGGGCATGGGCGCCCTGGCCACCGCCCAGAAGCTCGCCGCCAAGCCGTACAAGCCCGCCGCGGGCGTCACGTACGAGGGCGTCGGCAACGCGTTCCAGCAGCTCGCCCAGCTGATCAAGGGCGGCGCGAACGTCCGGGTCGCGACCGTCGGGATGGGTGGCTACGACACCCACGAGAACCAGGGCACCCGCGACGGCGGCCAGCTGCACCGCCGGCTGAACGAGCTGGCCAGCGCGATGGCCGCGTTCTTCACCGACCTCGGCCCGCAGGCCGCCGACGTGACGATCATGGTGTCCAGCGAGTTCGGCCGGCGGGTCGGCTCCAACAACAACGGCACCGACCACGGGCACGGCGGCGTGGTCACCCTGCTGTCGGGCAAGAAGCTGGCCGGCTCGCTGCTCGGCACGTGGAACGGCCTGGACAAGCTCGACTCCGGTGACGTGCCGGAGTACAACAACATGTTCAACGTGTACGGCGCGGTGGCGCAGGGCCGGTTCGGGCTCACCAACGCGGAGGTCGACAAGGTCTTCCCCCGCCAGAAGTACGCCCCGATGAAGCTGTACGCGTGACGCACTCGCACACCCACGCCGCCGGCCGCCGCACCGGGACCACGTCCCGGCACGGCGGCCGGTCGGCTGCGCCCGTACCCCCGCAGATCCCTGCCCGGCGCGGACCCGGCGGCCGGCGGCTGCTGGCCGCGCTGCTCCTGGTCGGCCTGCTCGCCAGCGTGCTGCCGTGGTGGCTGGGCACCCCCGCCGGCTCCCTGCGGAGCACGGCGGCCACCCTGACCGCCGCCGGCCGGATCAGCGGCCTGGTCGCCGGCTACCTGCTGCTGGTGCAGGTGCTGATGATGAGCCGGCTGCCGGTGCTGGAACGGTGGATCGGTGGCGAGCACCTGGCCCGCTGGCACCGCGACGTCGGCGCCACCCTGCTGGTCGCCGTGCTGGCGCACGTGTCGCTGACCCTGGTCGGCTACGCGGACCTGCGGAACCAGTCGGTCCTCGCCGAGGTCGGCACGCTGCTCGGCGACTACGAGGACATGGTCTCGGCGTTCGTCGCCGCCGGCATCATGGTGCTGGTCGGGTTCACCAGCATCCGGGCGATCCGGCGGGCCCTGCCCTACGAGCTGTGGCACCTGCTGCACCTGTCCAGTTACCTGGTGCTGCTGCTCGGCTTCGGGCACCAGTTCACCCACGGCGCGCAGCTGTACAAGCCCGGCCCGGTGCGCACCGGCTGGATCGCCCTGTACGTGCTGGTGGTCGCCGCCCTGCTGTGGGGCCGGGTGATCGCCCCGCTGGCGTTCAACCTGCGGCACCGGTTGCAGGTCGCCGACGTGGTCGCGGAGAGCCCGGACACCATCTCCATCTACCTCACGGGCGAGCGGCTGGACCGGCTGGAGATGCTCGGCGGACAGCACTTCCGGTGGCGCTTCCTCACCCGGGGCTGCTGGTGGCAGTCGCACCCGTTCTCGGTCTCCGCCGCCGCCAACGGCCGCTGGCTGCGGCTCACGGTCAAGGTGGTCGGCGCGCACACCGCCGACCTGCGCGACCTGGACCCGGGCATCCGGGTCTGGGCGGAGGGCCCGTCGGGCACCTTCACCGCCGCGCACCGGGTCCGTGAGAGGGCACTGCTGATCGCCGGCGGCAGCGGCATCACCCCGATCCGGGCCATGCTGGAGGAGCTGCCGCCGGGCGCCGCGCTGATCTACCGGGCCCGTACGCCGGCCGACGTGCTGCTCAGCAGGGAGCTGGACTGGCTGGCCCAGGCCCGGGACACCTCGGTCTGGTACGTCATCGGCTCCCGCGACGACCCCGGCCCCCGCCAGTTGATGAGCCCAGACGGGCTGCGCCAGCTCGTGCCCGACGTGGCCCGGCGGGACGTCTACCTGTGCGGGCCGCCCGGGCTGGTCGAGCAGTCGGTGCGCGCGCTGCGCCGGGCCGGCGTGCCCCGCCGGCAGATCCACCTGGCCACCTTCGAGTTGTAGGAAGGCATCCCATGCGTCGCGCGTTCCTCGCGATCACCGGTCTGGCCGCCAGCACCACCGCGCTGGTGGTGCTGAAGGGCTCGCCGGGCACCACCCAGGTCGCCCAGGACCTGCCCACCGCCCAGGCGGTCAACCCCACCCCGCAGGACGCGGACCCGAGCGCCGCCCCGCCGGCGCCGGGCAACCCGGCGGGTGCGGCGCCGAAGCCGTCGGTGAGCGCCGGCGCGCCGTCGTCGCCGAAACCGAGCAGGAGCACCGCCCGCCCGTCGGGCACCCGCACCACCGCGAAGGCCCCCACCGCGCCGCGCACCACCTCGAAGCCGCCGCAGCAGCCCACCACCCGCCGGGTCACCGGGCCGGGCGTGGACAACGAGTACGGCTACGTGCAGGTGCAGATCGTGGTCTCCGGCAACCGGATCGTCGAGGCCGTCTCGCTGTCCCTGCCCAGCGGGGGCGAGTCGGACATCCACAGCGGCGACGTCCGGGACCGGTACAACGGCACCGGCGGCGAGGTGGTGCAGAAGCAGAGCGCCAACCTCAACACCGTCTCCGGCGCCACCGAGACCAGCAACTCCTACAAGCAGTCGCTGCGGGCCGCGATCGAGCAGGCATTCTGACGTGCCGGCGGCGATGACCAGACCGGGGCTGTGCCGGGTCGAGCAGATCATGGGTACGGCGATCACCCTCGACCTCGCCGACGACCTGCCGCCGGCGCGCCTGCACGAGCTGGCCGACCAGGTCTTCGCCTGGATGCGTGAGGTGGACGCGCGGTTCAGCACGTACCGGGCGGACAGCGAGGTGTGCCGCTTCGACCGGGGTGAGGTGCTGCTCTCCGAGGCGTCGTCGGACCTGCGGTTCGTGCTGGAGGCCTGCGCCGACCTGTGGGGCGACACCGACGGGTTCTTCGACGCGTACGCCACCGGCCGGCTCGACCCGTCCGGGTTCGTCAAGGGCTGGGCGGCGCAGGTCGCCTCGGACCGGCTGCTCGCCGCCGGCGCGGCGAACCACTGCGTGAACGCCGGCGGCGACGTACGGGTGCGGGGCTGCTCGCCGTCGGGGGAGCCGTGGCGGATCGGCATCCGGCACCCGTGGGACCCGATGGCGACCTGCCTGGTGCTCGCCGGGACCGACCTGGCGGTCGCCACGTCCGGCGTCTACGAGCGGGGTCGGCACGTGCTGGACCCGCGCCGGGGTGCGCCGGCGGGTGGGCTGCGCTCGGTGACCGTGGTCGGCACCGACCTCGGGGTGGCCGACGCGTACGCCACCGCCGCCCTGGCCATGGGGGTCGCCGGCATCGGCTGGCTGGATCGGCTCGCCGACCACACCCACGCCGTCATCACCGACGACGCCCGCCAGTTCCACTCCGTGAACCTGCCCCTGACGGGCTAGCGGAGCGGGCGGCGGTGGCGTACGCGTCGGC
>NZ_QGKR01000063.1 GCF_003172955.1 Micromonospora acroterricola
GCTCCACCTCCACCACCGGCGCCGGCCGGTGGCGAGCCCGCGCCGGTGGTGGAGGTGGAGCCGACCACGGGCGCGCCGGTGGACGCGGTGCCGCGCCGCGTGCCGGTCCGGCAGCACAGCCGATGGCACCGGGGCGCCCGCCGGGCCGACGGCGACACGCCGGCGGACGATGACGACGGCGGCTTCTGGGCGCCGATCGAGCAGGTGCACTGGGACGGCACCCCGGTCCGGGAGGACCCGGCACCGGAGCGGGACCGTGGCTCCGGCCCGGCGGGCCGTCGCGCGCCGGCCCGGGCCACCCCACCGCCGGACCCGCTGCCCGGGCTCGCGGCGCTGGTGCTGCTGAGCCTGGTCGTGGCCTTCTTCGCCTGGGTGAGCGCCGGCCCGTTCTGGCTCGCGGTCGGGCATGCGCGGGTCGGCACCGTGGTGATCGACGACTGCACCGGCGGTGGGCTGACCCAGCGGTGCCGGGGCACCTTCACCGCCGACGACGAGCGGTACTTCGCGCACGGCGTGCGGGTCAGCGGCGTACCCGCCGGTCGGGACGTCCCGGGTACGGCGCTGCCGGCGCGGATGGCCGGCCCGGACGGCGCCACGGCGTACGCCGACACGGGTGTGGCCCGGCACCTGCGCTGGCTGCCCGGTCTGCTGGTGGTGGCCGGCTGTGCCGCCGGCATCGCCCGGTGGACCGGGTCGACCCGGCTGCCCGGCCGGCGCAGCCGCCGCTGGGCGGTGACCGCCGCGGTCGCCGGACCGGTGCTGATCACCCTCGGCTTCCTCGCCGCCGCGTGGTGACCCGCCGTCTCCGTCGGTCAGCTGTGCACGATGGTGTAGACGTCGCGGCGGCGCAGGGCGTACTCGGTGGCGACGTCGGTGATGGCGTCGCGGCGGGACCGGCCGGCCGCCTCCCGCTCGGCGACCGCCGCGCGCAGGGTGTCGTCGTCGGGGCGCTCGGGGGCGGTCGTCGGCGCTCCGGCCACCACCAGGGTGATCTCTCCGCGCGGGTCCCCCTCGGCGGCCCACCGGGCCAGCTCGCCGAGGGGGCGGCGGAGCACCTCCTCGTAGGTCTTGGTGAGCTCCCGGCAGAGCGCCGCCGGCCGGTCCGCGCCGAACGTCTCGGCCAGGTCGGCGAGCGCCGCGCCGATCCGGTGCGGCGCCTCGAAGAAGACGAGGGTGCGTTCCTCGGCGGCGAGGGCGCGCAGCCGGGACCGGCGGGCGCCCGGGGTGCGGGGAAGGAAGCCCTCGAAGCAGAACCGGTCGCAGGGCAGCCCGGAGATCGCCAACGCGGTGGTCACCGCGCTCGGCCCGGGGGCGACGCTGACCGGCGCGCCGACGTCCAGTGCGGCCCGGACCAGCCGGTAGCCGGGGTCGGAGACGCTCGGCATGCCGCCGTCGGTCACCAGCGCCACCACGTACCCGCCGAGGATCACCTCGACCAGCTCGGGGGTGCGCCGCTCCTCGTTGCCCTCGAAGTAGGAGACGATCCGGCCGCCGACGGTGATGTCGAGGTCGCGGGCCAGCCGGGTGAGCCGGCGGGTGTCCTCGGCGGCCACCACGTCGGCGCTGGTCAGCACGTCCCGGAACCGGGCCGAGGCGTCGGCGGGATTGCCGAGCGGGGCGCCGAGCAGGATCAGGCGCCCAGCTTCGGACATTTCACCCACGAGATCGTCTCCTTGATTGACACGGATACCGGTATCAGGGACGACGGGCGCCACCGGACACCTTGGCAGCCTACGATCGCCGGGTGACGAGTGCGTCGACAGCGCAGAGCCCGAGCGCCGACCCGGCAAAGACGGTCGACGTGACACCGGGCGACCAACGCCCCGAGCAGGCGTCCGCTCCGCCCAGCGCTGACGGGGGCGGCGTGTCCGGGGTGGTCCGCCGCCGGTTCAGCACCGTCGATGCCGGGCTGGACCGGTTCTCGTGGCTGGCGACCGCCGTGGTGGTGGCCATCGCGGCGATCCTGCGCTTCGTCGGCCTGTCCAGCCCGAAGGGCAAGATCTTCGACGAGACGTACTACGCCAAGGACGCCTACGGGCTGATCAGCCGGGGCGTCGAGTGGAACTACAAGGACAACGCCGCGTCGTACGTGGTGCACCCGCCGCTGGGCAAGTGGCTGATCGGCCTCGGCGAGTGGGCCTTCGGCTACCAGGACGTCGAGTCGAGGGTCTCCGTCCCCGGGCACCTGATCACCACCGCCCCGGAGTTCGGCTGGCGCTTCTCGGCGGCCGTGGTCGGCACCCTCTCGGTGCTGCTGCTGGTCCGCATCGGCCGGCGGATGTTCCGCTCGACGGTGCTGGGCTGCGCGGCCGGCCTGCTGCTCGCCCTGGACGGCTTCCACCTGGTGCTCTCCCGCGCGGCGCTGCTCGACATCTTCCTGCTCTTCTTCGTGCTGGCCGCGTTCGGCGCGCTCGTGCTCGACCGCGACGCCCGCCGCCGGCGCTGGGCGCGGGCGCTGGACGACGGGCTCGACCCGACCCGGCCCGGCCGCGCCGGTCGCCCGCCGACCGGCTGGCGCACCTGGCCGTGGTGGCGGCTCGCCGCCGGGGTGCTGCTCGGCTGCGCCTGCGCGGTGAAGTGGAGCGCCCTCTACTTCGTGCCGGCGTTCGCGCTGCTGGTGCTCCTCTGGGAGGTCGGTGTCCGCCGCTCGGCGGGAGTCCGCCGGCCCTGGCGGGACACCCTGCTCGACGAGCTGCCCTGGCTGGTGCTGGCCGGCGTGCTGATGGTGGGCACCTACCTCGCCACCTGGTCGGGCTGGCTCCTCACCGACGACGGTTACTACCGGCTCGCGTCGTCCTACCCGAGCGCCCCGCTCAGTGACGCCCCGGTGATCGGCCCACTGGTCAACCTCTTCGAGTACCACCGGGCGGCGTACGGCTTCCACACCGGGTTGGACGACGCGCACAAGTACCAGTCGTGGCCGTGGCAGTGGTTGCTGCTCGGCCGTCCGGTGGCCTTCCACTGGTCCGGCGACGGCGCGTGCGGCGCGCCGACCTGCGCCTCCGAGATCCTGCTGCTCGGCACCCCGCTGCTCTGGTGGTCGTTCCTGCCCGCCCTGGTGGCGCTGGTCTGGCTGGGTGTGGCCCGCCGCGACTGGCGGGCCGGCGCGATCCTGCTCAGCGTGGCGGCCGGGCTGCTGCCCTGGTTCGCCTTCGCCCTCGAGGGCCGGACGATGTTCTCGTTCTACGCCGCGCCGGCGCTGCCGTTCCTGGTGCTGGCCGTGGTCTACGTGCTGGGGGCGCTGATCGCCCCGGCCGGGGCGGACGTCGGCACGGTGGCGCCGCTGGTCCCCGGCGATGCGGGCTACGAACGCCGGCTGGTGGGCAGCATCGCGGCCGGGGCGTACGTGCTGCTGGTGGCGCTCTGCTTCGCGTACTTCTATCCGATCTTCGTGGGCAAGCTCCTGCCGTACTCGGACTGGCTGGCCCGGATGTGGCTGGACGGGCGCTGGATATAAGCCTCGGCAGGCGACGCGCCGCGCAGCGCGACGCAGACGGGCCCGCACGCTTCGGCGTGCGGGCCCGTTCGACAAAGACGCGCGCCCCGATCGCCTGCCACGGGGGAAGCGGGCGATTGGGGCGCGCATGAAGAGCTTAACCACCGCGCACCACCGGCACAACGGGTCGACTTGGGTCAGATTTCCGACGGATGGCGGCCGGGCCGACGCTCACCCTCCGGCCGTTGACCGTGGGTGACCCGGCGTGGACTCAGCGCCCGGAACGGGCAGGTCCGAGGGTGGCCGACCCCGCTCGCCGCCTGCCCTCGCACCCGCCGGAGCGGGCAGCGGCGTGATCATCGACCCGCCACCCGAGTGATCATCCAAAGTGGATCTCACTACACTGCCGGCCGTGATCAACTTCAGACGATCGGCGGCCGTCCTAGTCGGACTGCTGGCGACCACCGCGCTGACCGGGCCGCTCCCGGCGGCTGCCGACGAGGAGCCGGTGGCCGAGCCGCCACGGGTCGAGCTGGTGCTCGACGTCAGCGGCTCGATGCGGGCCGCGGACATCGACGGGCGCAGCAGGATCGCGGTGGCCCAGCAGGCGTTCAACGAGGTGGTGGACGCGCTTCCGGCGGAGACCCAGCTCGGCATCCGGGTGCTCGGCGCGACCTACCGGGGCAAGGACAAGAAGGTCGGCTGCCAGGACACCCAGCAGATCGTTCCGGTCGGGCCGGTGGACCGGGCCCGGGCCAAGGCGGCGGTGGGGACCCTGCGGCCGACCGGGTTCACGCCGGTCGGGCTCGCGCTGCGCTCCGCCGCGCAGGATCTGGGCACCGGAGCCACGACCCGGCGGATCGTGCTGATCACCGACGGAGAGGACACCTGCGCCCCACCGGACCCGTGCGAGGTGGCCCGGGAACTGGCGGCCAAGGGCACCAGCCTGGTGGTCGACACGCTCGGCCTGGCCCCCGACGAGAAGGTGCGGCGGCAGCTGCTCTGCATCGCCGGAGCGACCGGCGGCACCTACACCGCGGCGCAGAGCGCCGAGGAGCTGACCGACCGGATCAAGCAACTCGTCGAGCGGGCCGGCGACTCGCACAGCCGGGCCCCGACCGTGGTCGGCGGCGCGACCGCCTGTGACTCGGCGCCCCTGCTGGCCCCGGGCGTGTACGCCGACCGGGAGGCGTTCTCCGAGCACCGGTACTACCGGGTGCCCGTCCGCCCCGGGCAGGAGCTGCGCGCGTCGGTGAGCATGGCGCTGGACCGGCCGGTGAACCGGGACTACGGGGTGCTGCTGCGGGCCACCGCTGCGGACGGCCGCGAAATGGTTCGCGGCGCGGACGCCGGCAGCGGGCGGGCCGACGTGCTCTCCGCCGGGCTGCGCTGGTCGGCCAGCGCCGACGACGAGGACGCCGAGGACGCCACCGACGCCGAGGAGACGACCACGGCGGCCAGCGAGCCCACCACCGTCTGCCTGGTCGTCAGCAACTCCTTCGCCCCGCGTCCCGGCACCGCCGCGACGCCCGGAATGCCGGTGGAGCTGACCGTCGACGTGGTTGCCGCCGCCCCCGCCCCGGACGGGCCGGACCTCGGCCGGGGCTGGGTGCTGCTCGCCCTGCTCACCGTGGCCGGTCTGCTCACCGGACTGATCGCCGGACTGCTCACCCGCTGGTGGGTCGCCACCTGGAGGACCAACTGATGCGTACCGCACTGTTCCGGTCGCTGGCGGCGGCGCTCGCCGCCGGCGGGTCCGCGCTGCTGCCCGCGGCGGCCGTCGCCGCCCCCACCCCCTCGCCGGGCGCCACGCCGGTGACCCGGGCCGGCACGTCGTTCCTGACCGCGACTCCGATCACCGCCGGGCAGCCGGTGCGGGTGGACGCCTCGGTCGGCGACCACCTCTACTGGTCGTTTCCGGCGACGGCCGGGCAGGTGCACGAGATCAGTACCACCGTCACCTTCCCGAAGGCGCGCAGCGGCGCCTCCACCTGGACCGTGGACGTCTTCGACGGGCTGCGCCGGCGGCAGGCGTGCACGGCCGGGGCGCAGACCCCGACCGTCGACGCGCAGGCGTCGAGCGTGGCGCTGGGCTGCACGCTGCGCGAGGTGCGGCCCTGGGCGGAGCCCTGGTCGGGCGATCCGCTGCCCGGCACGTACGTCATCCGGCTCTCCGTGGTGGACCTGCCGGAGCCGGATCTGGGCGCGCCCATCGACGTGGACCTGCTGGTCGGCACCCTCGCCGACCGGGGCGCCTCGGCCGACGACGGCGAGCTGGCCGCGCCGCTCGTGCCGAACACCAGGGCGGGCACGGTGCTCGACGCCGTACCGGTGGCCGGCGCGGAGGCCGACGACGAGGGTGACTCGCCAGCGGACTGGCTGCCGGATCTCGGCTCGCGCTGGGTCTGGACCAGCGTCGGCGGCGTGCTGGCCGCGGTGGCCGGCGTGGTCGGCTTCGCCATGACCCGGCGGCCCCGGCGCGGCTGAGCCCCGGCCCCGCTGAGGAACCCGGCCCCGGTGGCCGCGCCGCACGGCGGGGCCACCCGCGGGCCCAGCC
>NZ_QGKR01000190.1 GCF_003172955.1 Micromonospora acroterricola
GGCGGGTCCCGGTCACCACCTGCCGGTCGAGGACGCCGACCGGCAGGTGGTGACCGGGACCCGCCCGGCGCCGCGCCGATGACGGACACCGGACACGACGAGCGGCCGCCCCGAATGGGGCGGCCGCTCGTCGAGGATGACCCGGCCGGTCAGGCGGTGATGGTCCCCAGGTGCTGCTTGACCTGGGTGATCGAGGGATTGGTCAGGGCGCTGCCGTCGGCGAAGCGCAGCGTCGGCACCGTCTGGTTGCCGCCGTTGACGCTCATCACGAACTCGGCGGCCTTCGGGTCCTGCTCGATGTCGACCACCTCGTACCCGATGCCCTCCCGGTCGAGCTGCGACTTCAGCCGGTGGCAGTAGCCGCACCAGGGGGTGGAATACATCGTCAGCATGGTCCGATCCTCCAACTCCTCCACCGCCGGCTTGCGGGTCAAGCCGAGGCTGTTCGCTGCAACGTCCGGAGGAGCTGAGATGATTCCTGGTTGTGGTGGTTCACTCAGCGTCGGAACGCGTGCTCGCCGGGCTGGACCCGGAGCAACGCTCCGCGGTGACCGCACCCGCCGGGCCGGTCTGCATCCTGGCCGGCGCGGGCACCGGCAAGACCCGCGCGATCACCTCCCGGATCGCCCACCGGGCGCTCTCCGGCGAGATCTCGCCCCGGCACGTGCTCGCCGTCACCTTCACCGCCCGCGCCGCCGCCGAGATGCGGAGTCGTCTCACCGTGCTCGGCGTGGGCGGTGTGCAGGCGCGGACGTTCCACGCCGCCGCCCTGCGTCAGGTGCGCTACTTCGCCCCCCGGCTGCTGGCCGGCCGGGCGATGCCCGAGCTGCTGGACAGCAAGGTGCGGCTGGTGACCCTCGCCGCCGCCCGGGTCGGTCTGCGTACCGACCGGGCCGCCGCGCGGGACCTGGCCGGCGAGATCGAGTGGGCCAAGTCGTCGCTCGTCGAGCCGGGGGACTACGTGGTGTCGGCGGCCCGGGCGCTGCGCGACACGCCGCACGAGCCGGCGAAGGTGGCCGAGGTGTTCACCGCGTACGAGCAGCTCAAGCGCTCTAACGGCGTGATCGACTTCGAGGACATGCTGCGCGCCGCGGTGTGGGGCATCGAGGAGCACCCGGACGTCGGCGAGCAGGTCCGCAGCCAGTACCGGCACTTCGTGGTCGACGAGTACCAGGACGTCAACCCACTCCAGCAGCGGTTGCTGGAAGCCTGGCTGGCCGGCCGGAACGACCTGACCGTGGTCGGAGACGCCAGCCAGACGATCTACTCGTTCACCGGGGCGACCTCGGCGTACCTGGTCGACTTTCCGCGCCGGCACCGCAATGCCACAGTGGTGCGACTGGTCCGCGACTACCGCTCCACCCCGCAGGTGGTCGGGCTGGCCAACGCGGTGATCTCCCAGGCCCGGGGCACCGAGGCGCGCCTGCGGCTGGAGCTGAGCGGCCAGCGCCCGCCCGGCCCCGAACCGGACCTGCGGATCTTCACGGACGAGCCGGCCGAGGCCAACGCGGTGGCCGCCCGCTGCCGGTCGCTCATCGACGCGGGCACGCCGGCGAAGGAGATCGCCGTCCTGTTCCGCGTCAACGCGCAGTCCGAGGCGTACGAGAAGGCGCTCACCGAGGCCGAGGTGCCGTACGTGGTGCAGGGCGCGGAGCGGTTCTTCGAACGGGCCGAGGTGCGTCAGGCGATGGTCGCGCTGCGTTCCGCCACCCGGTCGATTCCGGGGGAGACCCCGCTGCCGACCGCCGTCGTCGAGGCGCTCACCGCGGTCGGCTGGGCCCCCGACGCGCCCCCGACCGGCGGCGCGGCCCGCGAGCGCTGGGAGGCGCTGGCCGCGCTGGTCCAGCTCGCCGAGGAGTACGCGGCCACCCCGGAGGTGGTGCCGATCGGCGAGGCGGCGTCGGTGGAGCGCCCGGTCACCCTGACCGACTTCACCGAGGAGCTGGCCCGCCGGGCCGCCCAGCAGCACGTGCCGACGGTGGACGGGGTGACGCTGGCCTCGCTGCACTCGGCCAAGGGGCTGGAGTGGGACGCGGTCTTCCTGGTCGGCCTCGCCGAGGGCACCCTGCCCACCACGTACGCGAAGACCGTCGAGCAGGTCGAGGAGGAGCGCCGGCTGCTCTACGTCGGGATCACCCGGGCCCGGCAGTGGCTGTGGCTGTCGTACGCCGCCGCGCGCTCGCCGGGCGGACGGGCCCGGCGGCCGTCGCGGTTCCTGCCCCAGCTGGACCGCTCGGGCGGGGCCGAGCGAGCGACCGGTGGCACCGGTCCGGCCCGTCGCCCCGAGCGGCGCCGGACGCAGATCGTCTCCTGCCGGATCTGCGGCGCGACGCTGCTCGCCGGCCCGGACCGCAAGCTGGGCCGCTGTCCCACCTGTCCGTCCGACATCGACGATGAGCTGCACGAACGGCTTCGCGAGTGGCGGCAGCGGGTGGCCGGGGCGCAGAAGGTCCCCGCGTACGTCGTCTTCACCGACGCCACGCTGACGGCGCTCGCCGAGCGGCGGCCCGGCCGCCCGGAGGAGCTGATCGCCATCGCCGGGATCGGGCCCCGCAAGCTGGGGCTCTACGGGGAGTCGGTGCTGGCGCTCGTGGGGGGCGCGGGAGTGGACGACGTCTGCCCGGAGAAAACTTTCGAAATCTCGTCGTAAATTCGTTTGCCCTCGCCCCAGCGCGAGGAATAGCCTCAGGACACACCACGCGAGCGGCGCCATTCCGGCTGCTCACGGGGTTGGTCTGGTCGATTCGAGGAACGTGAGGGAGGTGGCACCCGTGGAGATCTTCACCTATGAGCGTCTGGCGGCGATGCCGTCTGTCCACGCTCCGCTGTCGGCTGTCCGGGTGGCCCTCGCGGCCGCACGACCGTCGGTTCCGCAGGTGCACCAGGTTCAGGCCGAGCTGAACCTGACTGTCGCACCCACCGGAGTCGAGGGGACCAGTGGCTTCACGGGCATGGGCATTCAGGGCGCCAAGAAGCGCATGGATGTCCGCGGCGTTCCACCTCGAGGTAGACCGGTCTGACCATCAGACACCGGCTCACCTCGAGGCCGCGGAACCCGCTTACCGGGATCCGCGGCCTCAGTTTTTTGCCCCGCCGAAGTACGTCGGAATGCGATCCACGAGATCGAAGTGTGAGAGAGAGGTGACCGGGCGATGAGTCTGGCGTTGGCCCCCATCGACGTGAGCGTCGAGATGGAGGCGAACCTGCCCTGCCGGAAGTTCGACCCCGACCTGTGGTTCTCCGACTCGCCTGCACAGCTCGAGCTGGCCAAGTCGCTCTGCGGGGACTGCCCGCTGCGCGTCGAGTGCCTGGCCGGGGCGGTGGAGCGTGCGGAGCCGTGGGGCGTCTGGGGCGGCGAGATCTTCGAGCGTGGCGCGGTCGTCCCGCGCAAGCGGCCCCGTGGCCGTCCGCGCAAGGAGGACGTCGCCCGTGACGCCGCACTCCGGGTCGAGGCCGAGGCGCGCCTGGCGGCCAGTGGGCTGTCCGAGGTGCGTGGCGCGGTCCGGCTGGCAGCCTGACATGTTCCCGATCCGTACCAACTACGCCGGTGTCGCACCGGCAGCGAGTGAGAAGACGATGTTGCACGTACCGACTGGAGCCTTTGAGATGCAACTACTCCACGAAGCGTTGTCCCGGGCTCGAATGCGCCGGCCTCAGGCCGGTCGTACCACCACGAGCACTGAGGCAACCCGATCCGCCCGTACCGTCGCCATGACCAGCCGCAACCGGTCGGCCCGCGACCTGGGCGTTCTCTAGAACCACCCCGTGTAGAAGGGCGGGTGCCAGTCGGCACCCGCCCTTCTTGGCGTGACCGGCGCGGCGGTCAGGCGACCGGGGCGAAGCCGGGCAGCCAGCGTTCCAGGATGCCCCGGTACGGCGCCTTCGCCTCCAGCTGGCAGAGCACACCGATCGACCCGAGCGTCACCCGGTGGATGAGCAGGTACGACGGCGGCAGGTTGAGCTGCCGGCTGAGCTGGTAGGTGGGGGAGCGGGGGCTCGCGAGCCGGGCCGCCTCGGCTCGCAGCCACGCCCGGGTGAACCGGAACTCGTCGGCGGCGATCGGCTCCAGCATCGGACGGAGGAAGTCGAGCACGCCCTCGGCGTCGATCTGTTCGGCGGAGCCGATGAAGCCCTCGGACCGCAGCCCCTCGACCACCCCGTCCGCGTCGTTGCGCAGGGCCAGCGCGGCGATCCGACCGATCGGCTCGGGTGTGCCCTCCGGCATCCGGGCGACCGCACCGAAGTCGATCACCCCAAGCCGGCCGTCGGGCATCATCCGGAAGTTGCCCGGGTGCGGGTCGGCGTGCAGCAGCCCCGCCCGCTGCGGTGCGGAGAGGTGCAGGACGGCCATCAACCGGCCGGCCTCGTCCCGCTGCTCCTCGGTGCCCTCCCGGATGATGTCGGCCAGCGGGGTGCCCGTCACCCACTCGGTGACCAGCACCCGGGGCGACCCGGAGACCACCGCCGGGATGTAGATCTCCGGGTCGTCGGCGTACGCGGCGGCGAAGGTGCGCTGCGACTCGGCCTCCAGCTCGTAGTCCAACTCCTCGGTGATCCGTTCACGCAGCTCGACCAGGAGCGGCTTGACGTCCAGACCGGGCTGGATCGCCCGGAACATCCCGCCCAGCCGGGAGAGCTGCTTGAGGTCGGTGAGCAGCGCGTCACCGGCGCCCGGATACTGGATCTTGACGGCGACGTCGCGGCTGTTCGGCTCGCCCGACGGGCCGTACCCCGGCTCGCGCCACCGCGCCCGGTGCACCTGTCCGATGCTGGCCGCGGCGGCCGGGGTGTCGTTGAACTCGACGAACCGGTCCCGCCAGTCCGGGCCGAGCTGCTCGGTGAGCACCTTGTGCACGCTGGCCACTGGCAGCGGCGGCGCGGCCTCCTGGAGCTTGGTCAGCGCCTGGCGGTAGGGCGCGGCGATCTCCTCCGGCAGCGCCGCCTCGAAGACCGACAGGGCCTGGCCGAATTTCATCGCACCGCCCTTGAGCTGGCCCAACACGCTGAACAGCTGCTCGGCGGTGCGCTGCTGGATCTCGGCGGAGATCACGTCGGAGGCGAGCCCGGTGACGCGCTTACCCATGCCGAGGACGGTCCGACCGGCGAAGCCGAGCGGCAGAGCGGCGAGTTTGGCGGTGCGGGACACGGCCCGGCGCGGGATGTCGGTCACCCGGTCATTGTTACCGACCGGAGGGCACCGCTGCTGCTCTGCGGCCGGGCTGGTGCCCAGACTCGGCCCCGTGAGCATCCGCACGCCGGGTGTGGCGGCCAGCCCCGGCGGCGGAACCGCCCCGCGCCGGTGATCTCCATGGCGCCGCCCAGCGTCTCCGGGCTGCCGCCGTCGAGTTGTGCCAGCGCCTCGGCCAGCGCGTACCCGGTGGCCGTGAGCAGCGTGCCGGTCGCGGCCGCGGCGGCCGGCTCGGCGGCGGCGAGCTGGGCGGCGAGCCGTGGCCAGTCCGGGTCGCGATCGGCCCGGTGCAGCTCGACGCAGTGCAGACAGGGGCCGGCAGGTGGGCGGACGAGCGGCCCGATGATGGGTATGCCCTCGCGCAGGGTGACCAGCAGGTGCGGCTGGCGGCGCTGGGCGAGACCGGCGGCGAGCAGCGCGGGCGGACGGTCGGTGCCGAGCTGGACCACCAGGTCGACCCGGGCGGTCCGGCCGGGGTGGGTGCCGGTGCCCGGCGCGACGCGGTTCACGGCGGCACGAACCGCCGGGGCCAGCGGATGGCCCAGCTCGGCGGCGGGGATGCCGGTGCCGACCAGGTCGATGGGGCGTACCGGGCCGGTGAGGTGCGGGATCACCTGTCCGACGCCGGACTGGGCCAGTGCCACCGCCAGCGGCGCACCGAGCGCCCCGCCTCCGGTGAGCAGCACCCGGGCGGCCCGCCGCCGGCGCAGGCACTGCGCGGGGGTGCCGGGCAACCGGGCGGCGGCCAGGGCCAGCGC
>NZ_QGKR01000061.1 GCF_003172955.1 Micromonospora acroterricola
GCGGTGGGGGCAGCCGTCGGCGGCTGCGTCGGGTCGCCCGTCGGGGGCGCCGTGGGCTGGGTCGGCGACGGTGTCGGCTGGGTCGGGGTCGCGGTCGGCGACGGGCCCAGCGGCCGCTCGCACCGCGCCTCGGCGAGGATGACCGTACCGAGCGGGATGTCCAGCAACGGCCCGCCGACGATGGTGCCGGTCAGGCTCAGGGTGGCCTGCACGGCGATGGCGACGGCACCGTCTTCGGTGACTGTCTCCACGTTGGTGAGCGTCGCGTTCAGAGCGGCGCCGGTCAGACCGGGGACGGTGACCGCGGCGCTCGCGGTGACGCCCGGGGTGTCCGGGAGCAGCTCGACCGGCTCCCCGAACAGCTCCAGCCCGACGAAGGTGGTGTCCGCGGTCTGGGCGCCGACCTGGGGGCAGCTGACCGCCGCGGTGATCGCGTCGGCGTCGATGACCGGGGTGCCGAGGATGGCCAGGGCCAGATCCGCGATCTCGGCGTTCGCCGACGAGGCGGTGGGGCCACGGGTGGCGCTGACCTCGACCACGGTGCCGGTGGCGGTGACGCCGAGGGCGCCTGGGATGGCGATGGCCAGCGCGGTGTCGGTGTCGGTGCCGCCGCCCGCTGGTGCGGTGGCCGTGCCGATGACGGCGTCCGCGGTGATGACCGTGGTGCCCAGGACCGCGCCGGACAGGTCGATCACCACACCCCGGGCGCTGGCGTCGCCGGGCTGCGCGAGTGCGGGAGTCACAGTGGACAGGGCCACGGCGCCTGAGGCCGCGATGGCCATCGCCCCGATAGCCGGAAGTCGCCGGATGAGTCTCACGTTTTGCCTCATGCTCTTTCCAGTCCCCTCTCGACCATCGAGAAGGTCGCCTCGAAGGTATAGGGCCTTCAGTGACTTTTCAGGATTATCCGGACATTCGCTCCATGCCGCGAGGTGGGTCAGCGGAAGTGAGCACCATCGGGCGGACGATCCACAGCAGCCAGACCACCGCGACCGTGATGACGGCGGCCGCGATCAGCAGGAGCCTGATCCACAGATCGTCGATGAACGTGAAGACGAAGAACCGTCCGAGGAGCTGCACCGCGAGGAGCACCGTGACGAGCACCCGCGTCCAGGGACGGCCGCCGTACGGCTTCACCGCCAGCCACGCGTAGAGCTCCCACCATCTGGGCGGGTGACCCGGGGCGGCGTCACCTGCCGTCCCGGAGGTCGTTTTTCCGATCATGAGGGAAATGCGGCGGCCTGCTGTTTCCACCGTCCGTCGTGGTCGGTTGTCCGCTCCAAGCAGACGCCTGCCCACCCTCCTATCGCTGGCGTCGGGGCATCCCCGACATCGGGACGCCGGCGATGTCGGCGAAACGGCGCCGATCAGGTGGCGCCGACCCGGTGTGGCACACCAACGGCGGCCTGCCCAGCCGGTCTGACTGACGGCAAGGACCAAGCCGCAACTTGCATCCGGCCGGGGTTCACCCGTCCGTTGCACCACGCAATTATGCCGCCCATTAAATAGACGGCAGCCAATCTTGACTTGCGCAGCCGGTCAGCGCACCGTGAAGAGTCAGAGGCAGATGCGCGCCATTATCGGCCCGACTGACGTGGCTCGCTGAATGGGGACGCTGCCGGTTTCGCGCCGCGTGCATCAGGAGGCGTTCCATGCGGTTGAATCCGTTCACCGGGGTCTATCTCACCGATCCGGCAAGTATGTGGCGACGCATTCTCGACGATCCCGACGGAGTGCACTACGCCGAGGATCTGGGCCTGTGGTTGATCAGCAGGCACGCACACGTCCGGCGCGCACTCGCCGACGCCGCGACGTTCGCCAACGCCCTCACCCTCGCTCCGGTCTACGAGGTGTGCCCGGAGGCGATGAGTGTGATCATGCAGATCGACGCGCCGCCCACCACGGCCGCAGCGGACCCGCCGGTGCACCCCCGCACCCGCCGGGCCCTACGGGCGACCTTCGCGAACACGCCCGACCGGGTGGAGGCCGAGTACGGCGCGATCGTCCGCCGCCGGGTCGACCAGCTGGTGGCCCGGCTCGTCGCCCGCAAGGGCGACCAGGTCGACCTCCTCCCCGAGTTCGCCACCGAGCTTCCCCTGCTCGTGGTGCTGGACATCCTCGGGGTGCCGGACGCCGACATCGGGCGGATCCGGAGTTGGGCGGACGGTCAGATCGCCCTCATCTGGGGGCAGCCGGACCCGGCCGAGCAGGTGCGTCTGGCGCAGGGTCTGCTCGAGTTCTGGCACTACTGCCAGGAGCTCGTCCGCCAGCGGGTGGACAGTGGACACCACGGCGACGACTTCATCAGCCGCGCCCTGGCCTACCGCGACGACGATGACGACGTGCTGACCGTGCCCGAGGTGGCGAGCATGGCCTTCAACCTCCTCGTCGCCGGCCACGAGACCACCGCCGGGCTGCTCGCCCACGCCCTCGACCAGGCGCTGTCCAGCCCCCAGCGGTGGCGGACGATCGCCGCCGACCCGCGGGCCGTCCCCGCGTTCGTGGCCGAGACGCTGCGGTTCGCGCCCGCCATCGACGGCTGGCTCCGGGTGACCCGCCGGGACGTCACCCTGGGAGAGGTGACCATTCCCGCGGGGGCGCGCTGCCTGCTGCTGATCGGAGCGGCGAACCGGGACCCGGCGGTCTTCGCCCACCCGGACGCGTTCGACCCGCACCGGTCCGACGGGACGGATCACCTGTCGTTCGGCCACGGCCCACATTTCTGCATCGGCGCGGCATTGGCACGGCTCGAGGCCGCGATTGCCCTCACCCGACTCGCCGCCGCCATTCCCGGCCTACGACTGACACCCGAGCAACATCGTTCCTACAAACCCAATGTCGCGTTTCGCGCGCACCACACGCTGCTCGCGAGAATCGATATCATGACGCCGGTCGAGGGCCCGGCGGCGCGGGAGGCGGCGAGCGCCGAGGTGCACGCCGCCTGACAGTGCGCGTGCTCCGTCCGTGTCCCAGCGGGGCTGGCCTGCGGACGGACCGGGTGTGGGGCAGTCGACGCGGACTGCCCCACCTCGGCGCATCCCCGGCGCTCGCAACGGGTCCGGTGCGCAGTTTTTGCGCTTTGTCCGACGATCCATCTCGGTGAACGTCTTCACACCCATCGCGTCCTGGTTAAGAATTGCCCTCTATGAATGTCGAGCCCATCGACCAATCCCGATCTGATGTCCGCTGCTGATTACCGGTTGCCACGAAGGTGAGCGCATGGAGCACACGTCCCCGTCGAGCTCTGCTCACTCCGCCGCCAGTCAGCGGTTCCGGTGGGAACTGCGCGACTGCCGGGTCCGGCGGGGCCTGACCCAGCGGGCCCTGGCGGATCTGGTGCGGTTCAGCCGGGAGACGGTGGCGGCGGTGGAGTCGGGTCGACGGTTCGGCAGTCACGAGTTCGCGGTGCGCTGCGACGACGTGCTCGGCACCGGCGGCCGGCTGGCGGCGTTGTGGCCGCAGGTGGCGGCCGAGCAGTTGGCGGCCGACGGTCGCCGCGGCCCCCGCTCGCCCGACCAGGGCCGGCCGGATCGGCCGGTGCCGCGTCAGCGCGGTCGGCGTGACGCGCGCGACCCGGGCGCCGTGGTGGACGCCATCGACGAGCTGCGCGAGCTGATCGGCCAGGTGCTCAACGGTCAGCCCGACCCGGACGACCGGGAGCACCATCCGACTGCCCGACCCCTCGACGACCAGCGCTGACCTCGCGAACCCGGGTCATTCCCGCGGCGTCACCGGTTGCTGACTCTGGGTACAGATGCTGGTACGGGCAGTTTGTACCACGGCCAGGTCTGGTCTCTGGGCGCGGCTTCCGGCGGAATGGGACTTGCATTCGGCAACGTGCGGATAGACCGTCATCGACGAGTCGTGGGAGTCAATCTTGGCGTCGAGCACGAGGTCCCACGCGGCCAGACCCTACCCGACCCGTCGGCGCGGTTGGAAGATAGCCGGCCGGATGCGGCTCATCGTCGCGGCACCGCTCGTCGCCGTGATCGGTTTCGCCGGTCTCGCGCTGACCGAGAGCGCGCGCCAGACGTCCCGCGCCAGCGACCTGGAGATCCTGGCACAGGTCGGCGCCGAGGCCGGTGACCTGGCCTACCGGCTGCAACGCGAGCGCATCGCCGCCGCCGACCTGCTCACCTACGCGGCATCGGAGCAGCAGGACGCCTTCGGCGCGGAGATGGCCGCCACCGACGACGCCGTCGCCCGCTACCGCCGGCAGCGCGACCGGCTGCCCGCCGACGCCGACGCCAACCGGGCCCTCCTGCGTCGCATCGACGCGGCCCTGGACGGCCTCGCCCCGCTGCGCACCCAGGTACGCACGGCGGCGCACGCCTCGGTGTCGGCGATGACCTTCAGCTACCGCATCGCGATCGCCGACCTGATCAACTTCCGGGAGAACGTCTCGCACGGCGTGGTCGACGCCCAGCTCGCCGACGGGATCCGGGCCTCGGCGGCCCTGTCGAAGACGGCGGAGGCGATCGGTCAGCAGCAGGTCGCCGTGCTCCGCGCGGTCGCGGCCGGCGAGCTGACCCCCGCCATGCAGCAGGACATCACCGCCGCCCGGACCAGCTACACCGAATCGAGCCTGTCGTTCCTGGCCCTGGCTCCGCCCGACTGGAGCCTCTGGTGGGAGCAGGCCGGCACCGGCAAGGAGGCGCTCGCACTGCAACGGATGCAGGACGAGGTGTCCCGGGCCCAACCGGGGACGCGGCTGCAACTGGAGACCGCCGGCTGGGTGTCCACCACGCAGGCGCGGGCCGCCCGCCTGGCCGACCTGCGGGGGCGCGTCGACGTCGCGGTGCTCGACGACGTCCGGGCCGCGCACGTCGACCAGCGTCGCCGGGCCGTGGCGGAGGCGGTCGGCGTCCTCTTGGCGCTGGTGCTGACCGCTCTGGTGACCTGGGCCGTCGCCCGGCAGATCACGCGGCGGCTGCGTCGCCTGCGGGACGCGGCCAACGCCGTCGCGTTCGAACAGCTCCCCGCCGTGGTGGCCCAGCTCCAACAGCCGGGCAGCGCCGCCGTCGACCCGCACGAGTTCGCCCGCCAGCAGTCCAGCGCCGCCCTCGAACCGTCCAGCGACGACGAGATCGGCGAGCTGGGTCAGGCGTTCAGCGCCGTACACCGTGCCGCCGTGCGGACCGCCGCCGAGCAGGCCGTCATGCGCGCCAACACCGCCGACATCTTCATCCACCTGAGCCGCCGCGAACAGCGACTGGTCGACGCCGTCCTGGCCCAGGTCGACCTGGTCGAGCGGGACGAGACCGATCCCGACCGGCTCCACCAGCTGTACACGCTGGACAACCTGGCGACGCGGATGGGGCGGATCAACGCCAGCCTGCTGGTGCTCGGCGGCGTCGGCGTCGGTCGCGTACGCCAGCACGACGTTCCGCTGCAACAGGTGCTCCAGGCGGCGCTGTCCCAGATCGAGCACTACGCGCGGATCCGGCTCGGCATGATCGACGGCGACGTCGCCGTCGCGGCCAAGACCGTCGACGAGGTCGTGCACCTGCTCGCCGAACTCATGGACAACGCGACGACGTACTCGCCGCCGGGCAGCGAGACATGGGTGACCGGCCGGAGCCTGGGTGACCGCGTCATCGTCCAGATCAGTGACGAGGGTGTGGGGCTGTCCCCGCAGCGGATGCAGCAGCTCAACGAGCTGCTGGCCCGCCCACCGGCCATCGACGTGGCCGCCGTCCGGGCGATGGGCCTCGTCGTCGTGGGCCAGCTCGCGGCCCGGCTGGGGGCCACCGTCCAACTGCGACGCGGCCCCCGGCGCGGCACCCTCGCCGAGGCGACGCTGCCCGCAGCCATGATCCGGTCGCTGCCACCGGAGGAGTACCTCCTCGCACCCGGCCGGCTGTCGCGGCGTGCGGCCCGTACGACCAACCCCCCACCCCCGTACCAGCCGCGCCC
>NZ_QGKR01000196.1 GCF_003172955.1 Micromonospora acroterricola
GTCCTCGGTGGCCGACCAGACCGGTCCGACGGTGTGGATCACCCACCGGGCCGGCAGCTCCCCGGCGGTGGTCGCCACCGCCTGTCCGGTGGGCAGGCCCCTGCCGTAGCGCGACGCCCGCAGCGCCCGGCACTCGACCAGGGTGATCTCCATGTCAGCGCTCCTCGATCGGCTGGCCGAGCGAGCGGCGGGCCAGCAGGGTGGCACCGGCCACCGCCGCCGGCATGACCAGCACGGCGCCGAGCGGGATCAGGAAGCAGAGGAACACCGCCACCCCGAAGCCCAGCGCGGCGGGCCGGTCGGCCTTGAGGATCGACCGGCGCTGCGGCAGCCGCATGCCGCGCCGGTAGAACGGGGCGCCGACCAGCTCCACGGCGAGGAACCAGCCACCCACCGCTGCCCCGATCACCGGGACCACCGTCTGGCCGACCACCGGAACGAAGCCGGCGAGGAAGAGCGGGATGCCGACCAGCGCAGTGAGGGCCACCAGCCGTACGGAGTCGGCGAGGCTGCGGCGCAGCGACGACCAGAAGGGCACCTCCACCGAACCCGGCGTGCCGCCGTACCGTTCCTCCACCCGCTCGGAGATCTTCTCGTAGAACGGGTCGCCGATGACCAGGGTGACGGCGGTGAAGCTGACCACGGCGAGCAGGCCACCGAGGCCCAGGAAGGCCAGCCCGGCGATCACCCGGAGCACATTGCGGGCGGTGGTCGACCAGTCGTCGGCGAACGGGGTGACCAGGGCGGCGATGTCGTCCACGAAGTACACCAGGGTCGCGAACGCGGCCACGAAGAGCACACCGGAGATCAACGCCGGCACGATGCCGAACAGCATCAGCTTCGGGCTGCGGACGTAGAGGCCGAGCCCACGCAGGAGCAGCCCGGCTCCCGCGAAGAAGCGTCCGACGGCCCCGGTGACCGGGTTGGCGATTCTGCTGGCGTCCACGATCGAGCAGCCTAGCGATCAGTGGGAACGGCCGCCGGGCGGCGCGTAGACGCAGCGCGTCGACAGGGATCCGTCCCTTGCACATCAACCGGTTGGTGGATCGCCGGGGTCAGCCGCTGCCACGAAAGGTCATCAACGGCTGGTCGATCCGCGGCCGAGCAGCAGCCACCAGGCTGAAGAGGTACGGATGCAACGGCGGAAGGCGGCACGATGCCGGTCATTGAGGTGACCAACCTGCACAAGCGGTACGGCGACCTGGTGGCCGTGGCCGACGTGTCGTTCACGGTCGAGGCCGGCGAGATCTTCGGGGTCCTCGGCCCGAACGGCGCCGGCAAGACCACCACCGTGGAGTGTGCCGCCGGGCTCCGCGTCCCGGACGGGGGCGGGGTGTCGGTCCTCGGGCTCGACCCCCGCCGGGACGCGGCCCAGCTCCGCCAGCGGGTCGGTGTGCAGCTCCAGGAGAGCCAACTGCCGGACCAGCTGCGGGTCTCCGAGGCGCTGGAGCTGTACGCCTCGTTCTACCGCGACCCGGCTGACCCGGCGGACCTGATCGACAGGTTGGGTCTGGGCGACAAGCGGAACACCGCGTACAAGAAGCTCTCCGGCGGTCAGAAGCAGCGACTGTCGATCGCGCTGGCGCTGGTCGGCAACCCGAGCGTCGCGATCCTGGACGAGCTGACGACCGGGCTGGACCCGCAGTCCCGGCGGGACACCTGGGCCCTCATCGAACAGATCCGGCACAGCGGCGTGACCATCGTGCTGGTCACCCACTTCATGGAGGAGGCCGAGCGGCTCTGCGACCGGGTCGCGGTGATCGACCGGGGACGGGTCGTCGCACTGGACAGCCCGGCCGGCCTGGTGTCGACGGTGCTTCCGGAGCAGCGGGTCCGGTTCCGGCCGTCCGCACCGGTGGACGACCGGCTCTTCACGGACCTGCCCGAGGTGACCGCCGTACAGCGCACCGGCAGCCAGGTGGTGGTGACCGGCACCGGTGATGTGTTGCACGCGGTCACCTCGGTGCTCGCCCGCACCCAGATCATCGTCGCCGACCTGCGGCTGGAGCAGTCCACCCTCGACGACGCGTTCGTCGAGCTGACCGGGCACCGGCCCGCCGAGTGAGGGAGAGCGACATGCACGCCTTCGGGCAGATCCTCAAGATCGAGACGCGGCTCTTCCTGCGGGACTTCGGCTCGCCGCTGACGACCGTCGCGTTGCCGCTCGCGCTGCTGCTGGTGTTCGGGCTGATCCCGGCGGGGCGCCAGCCGGAGGCGCAGTTCGGCGACCTGTCCTTCATCCAGTACTTCGCCCCCTCGTTGCTCGTGATCACGCTCGCCATGTCGGCGGTGAACATCCTGCCCACGGTGCTGGCCACCTACCGGGAACGGGGGGTGCTGCGCCGGCTGGCCACCACCCCGGCCAGCCCGGCCGCGCTGCTGGCCGCCCAACTGGTCCTCTCGCTCGCCACGATCCTGGTCAGCGCCGTACTGCTCATCGGGGTCGGCCGGTTGGCGTTCGACGTACCGCTGCCCCGGCGTCCGCTGGGCTTCACGCTGGCCCTCGTCCTCGGTACGGCGGCCCTGCTGGCCCTGGGCCTGCTGGTGGCGGCGGTGGCGCGGACTGCCAAGTCTGCGCAGGCGCTGGCCGTGCCGCTGTTCATGGCGGTCATGTTCTTCGGCGGCGTCTACGTGCCCCGGTTCCTCCTGCCGGACTTCCTGGTCCGGATCGGCGACTACACGCCACCCGGCGTGCAGGCGCTGCTCGACGCCTGGACCGGGACGTCGCCACACCCGCTGCACCTGGGGATAATGGCGGTGGTCGCGGTGGCCGCCGGCGCGACCGCCGCGAAACTCTTCCGCTGGGAGTGAGCAACAACTGATGACCAGCACCGCGGAACAGGTCGACCGGCTTGCCGTGTGGGAGGCGCGCGAGGCGAACGTCTACCGGGTCGTGCCGTTCGTCGGGCTGCTCGTCGGGACCGTGCTGGCACGCTTCGCGCCGGCCCCGGGCAGCCTGCCGTTCCCGCCGACCCTGGCCGTCGCCGTGGCGGCCGGCTGCTGGGTCGCCTGGTTCATCACTTTGCACCCGCAGTGGATCACCCGGCGTGCGCTGATGGCGGCCTACTACGTCGGGCTCCTCGCCGTCAGCGCCGTGCTGGTGGTGGCCAGCCCGTGGTATGGCTTCTTCGCCTGGGTCGGCTTCGTGCACGCGTTCCTCGTGCTTCCCGGCCGATGGCGGTTCGCCGGGGTGGCCGTGACCGGCGTACTGGTCGCCACCGCGCAGAGCGCGGGCCCACCCACCTCGGCGGCGCACTGGCTGCTCTGGTCAGTGCTCGTGCTGTTCAACGCCGGGGCGGCCGGCGCGGTGAGCTGGTTCGGCACCATCACCGAGCGACAGAACGCCAATCGCAAACTCCTGGTGGAGGAGCTGGCCGGGGCGAACCGGAAGCTCGCCGACGCGGCCCGGGAGAACGTGGGACTACACGCCCAACTGCTCACCCAGGCCAGGGAGGCCGGCGTGCTGGACGAGCGCCAGCGGATGGCCCGGGAGATCCACGACACCCTGGCCCAGGGGTTGACCGGCATCATCACCCAACTGGAGGCGGCCGAGCAGACCCGCGACCGCTCCGCCGACTGGCGTCGGCACGTGGACAACGCCCTCGCCCTGGCCCGGGAGAGCCTCACCGAGGCCCGTCGCTCGGTACGGGCGATCCGCCCGGAGCCGCTGGAGACGGCCCGCCTGCCGGACGCCCTCGCCGAACTGGGCGGGCGCTGGTCGGCCCTCAACGGGGTGCGCGCCGAGGTCGCCACCACCGGCACGCCTCGCCCGCTGCACCCGGAGGTCGAGGTGACCCTGCTGCGGGCCGCACAGGAGGCGCTGGCCAACGTGGCCCGGCATGCCGCCGCGTCGCGGGTCGGGCTGACTCTGTCGTACATGGAGGACATGGTCACCCTGGACGTCCGTGACGACGGGACGGGATTCGACGTCATCAACCAGCCGACGCCCCGGCAGCCGGGCGGCGGGTACGGGCTCACCGCCATGCGGCAGCGGGTGGCCCGGGTCGGCGGCGAGTTGGCCGTCGAGTCCGAGCCGGGCGTCGGCACCGCCATCTCGGCCTCCGTGCCCGCCCTGGCCGGGAGTGCCGGATGACCGGACCGGTCCGGCTGCTGATCGTCGACGACCATCCGGTGGTGCGGGACGGGCTGCGCGGCATGTTCACCGGCGATCCCGGGTTCGAGGTGGTCGGCGAGGCCGCGGACGGGGCCGAGGCGCTGGCCCTGGTCGCGACGATGCGTCCCGACGTGGTGCTGATGGACCTGCGGATGCCCGGGATGGACGGGGTGACCGCCATCGGACGGTTGGCCCGCTCCGGCAGCTCCCCCCGGGTGCTGGTGCTCACCACGTACGACACGGACGCGGACGTGCTACCGGCCATCGAGGCGGGCGCGACCGGCTACCTGCTCAAGGACGCGCCCCGCGAGGACCTGGTCCGGGCGGTACAGGCCGCCGCCCGAGGAGAGTCGGTGCTCGCGCCGAGCGTCGCCGGCCGGCTGATGGGACGGCTGCGCGCGCCGGCCGAGGAGCCGCTCAGCCAACGCGAACTGGAGGTGCTCACGCTGGTGGCCCGGGGTGCCTCGAACCGGGACGCGGCGGCCCGGCTGTTCATCAGCGAAGCCACCGTCAAAACACACCTGCTGCACGTGTACGCCAAGCTCGGGGTCAACGACCGAGCTGCGGCGGTGGCCACCGCGTACGACCGGGGGCTGCTCACGCCCGGCGGACGGTGAGCCGGACCGGGCAGGATGGGCGGATGCGCGCCTCCCGGTTGATCTCGTTGCTGTTGCTGTTGCAGGCGCGCGGGTCGATGACGGCGAGTGAGCTGGCGCGGGAGTTGGAGGTCTCCGAGCGGACCGTCTACCGGGACGTGCTGGCGCTCTCCGAGGCCGGGGTGCCGGTCTACGCCGACCGGGGTCGGGCCGGCGGGTACCGGCTGCTCGGCGGCTACCGGACCCGGCTGACCGGGCTGACCCGGGACGAGGCGGAGGCGCTCTTCCTCGCCGGCCTGCCCGGCCCGGCCGGCGACATGGGGCTCGCCGACGCGGTCGCCGCTGCCGAGCTCAAGGTGCTCGCGGCGCTGCCTCCCGCACTACGGGACGCCCCGGCCCGCGCCGGGCAGCGGTTCCACCTGGACGTGCCGGGCTGGTTCCGGGAGACCGGACCGCCGCCGTGGCTGGCGGAGTTGGCCCGGGCGGTCTGGCGGGACCGCGTCGTGCGGCTGCGCTACCGGCGCGGCGACCGGGAGGTGACCCGCCGGGTCCAGCCGTACGGGCTCGTGCTCAAGAGCGCGGTCTGGTATCTGGTCGGCCGGGTCGGCGACGACGCGCGCACCTACCGGGTGGACCGGGTCAGCGGGGTCGAGGTGGGCGAGGAGAGCTTCGACCGGGACGAGGACTTCGACCTGGCCGGGTACTGGCGGGAGCAGGCCGGGTCGTTCCTGCGGACCATGCTGCGGGCCGAGGTCGGCGTCCGGTTCAGCCCCGCCGGTCTGCGCCAGCTCCGACACCTGGTGGACGCCCCCTTCGTGTACGACGAGGTGGTTGCCGCCGCCACCCAGCCCGACGGGCAGGGCTGGGTGGCGGCCCGACTGCCGGTCGAATCCGTCACGGTGGCGTACCACCAACTGCTCGGGCTGGGCCCCGAGGTGGAGGTCCTCGATCCGCCGGAGCTGCGGGAAATGTTCGCCGAGGCTGCCGACCGGTTCGGCGCGCTCTACCGGTAGCCGGTGACGTCGGCCGGCCTGCCGGCGTCGACCACCTCGGTGATGTACCGGAACCCCTCCGGCTGACTGCCGTCGACGTCGGTGAACCCGTACACCTTGGACAGCGTGCCGGCGTCGACGGACATGCCGTTCCAGCGGGCCTTCTCCTCGTCGGCGGCGAGCGCGGCCACCGCTCGTCCGACGAAGACCGGCGTCTCGGAGATGAGGAAGTGGGGGTCGGTGGCCGCCCCGTCGCGCCAGTTCTCCTCGGTCACGCCGAAGTGGTCCAGCATGGCCTCGGAGCGGATCCAGCCGGGGGTGAGCGCGACGGCCGTGCCGCCGTGCGGCTTCAGCTCGTGCGCCTGGCTGAAGCCGAGCCGGTTGACCGAGGTCTTGGCCAGGTCGTAGAAGACCGAGAGACGGTAGTTCTCGTCGTTGTACGCCTTGGTGCCGTCGCCCATCTCCACCACCAGGCCGCCGGGCTTGCGGATCAGCAACGGCAGCGCGAAGTGGCTGGTGATGATGTGGGTGTCGATGGCCAGCCGCAGGGTGCGGAAGCCGGCGTCGAGCGGCTGCTCCCAGACCGGCTTCTCCCAGGTGACCAGCGGGTCGCCGCCCCAGATGTCGTTGACCAGCACGTCGAGGCGACCCTGTTCGGCGTCGATGCGGGCGACCAGGTCGCGGACCTGCTCGGGCACCAGGTGGTCGACCCGGACCGCGATGCCGGTGCCCCCGGCCGCGGTGACCAGCTCGGCGGTCTCCTCGATGGTCTCCGGCCGGTTCATCTCCGAGCGGCCGGCCCGGCTGCTGCGGCCGGTGGCGTACACGGTGGCCCCGGCCGCGCCGAGCTGGACGGCGATCTGCCGGCCGGCGCCCCGGGTCGCACCGGCGACGAGCGCGATCTTTCCTGCGAGCGGTTGTGTCATACCTGCGAGGCTGTCAGCAATACATGACAGCCGCCGTCCGAATTACCGGACGGGCCGGCGAGCGGCGGCGAAAGTGTCCGCACCGCCCTGCCCGGCCCGATTCCGGGTGTCACTGCACGTCGAACTCGTTGCCCTCCGGGTCGGCCATGGTGGTGTGCACGCTGCCGCGATCGGCGACCTCACCCAGCACGCTCGCACCGAGCCCGGTCAACCGCCGCACCGTCGCCTCCCGCTCCTCCGGGCCGACGTGCAGGTCGATGTGCAGCCGGTTCTTGACCTGCTTGCTCTCCGGCACCGCCTGGAACAGCAGCCGGCGGCCAAGACCGATGCCGCTGACCGGCTGAACCGGGTCGTCCGGGTGGCGGACCGCCGCGAGCTGCCGGAAGGCCAGCCGGCCGTCGACCTCGACGTACTCCTCCGGCCCGACCCTGCCGGCCGCGGCCAACTGGTCGATGAGGGCGCTGTTGTCCTCAAGCTCGTAGTCGAGGGCCGCCGCCCAGAACCGGGCCAGCGCGATCGGCTCCGCGCAGTCGATGACGAGCTTCCATGCCAGGGCCATCGGGTCTCCCTCATCCTCACCGGCGGACCGCGTCGTGCGGCCCCCCGGTAACCGTTTATAGTGGTTACGTGACCGACGTCGCAAGCGGAATCCCCCTGGTGTCGCTGCGAGGCGCCCGTTTTCTCTTCGATCCCGGCGCCCTCTGCCTGGAGTTCCTCACCACCGGCGGGCCCGGCATCGGGGCCCGCTACGAGGCCCTGCACCGCCCGGCGGATCTCGCCGACTGGCTGGCGCGGTCACGGCTGCGCCTGGACCCGGCCCAGGTCGACGTCGACCAGACGGACCTGGCCGACGGCCGGCGGATGCGGGACGCCCTGTGGCGGCTGGTCTGCGCCCGCACCGGCACACGACCGCCGGCCGACACACCCAGCGACTTCGACGCCACGCCCGCCGACCTCGACGCCCTCAACGAGGCGGCTGCCCATGCGCCGCTGGCTCCTCGGCTGGCCCCCGACGGGACCCGACACTGGGCGCTCCCGGCAACCGGTCGGCAGGTCATCGCCAGCATCGCCCGGGACGCGGTCGAGCTGCTCAGCGGGCCGTACGCCGACCGGATCCGGGAGTGCGGCGCGCACAACTGCTACCTCGTGTTCGTGGACACCTCACGCCCCGGACGACGCCGCTGGTGCAGCATGGAACGCTGCGGCAACCGGCACAAGGTCCGGTCGCTGCGCGCCCGCCGGGACGCCGACCCGGCGGACTGAACCGGCAGCGCCGCTCAGTCCGCGAGGCGGCAGCGCCGCTCAGTCCGCGAGGCGGCAGCGCCGCTCAGTCCGCGAGGCGGACGCGGACCCGGCGGTTGGCCCGGCCCTTGCTCTCCACCTTGACCACCTGCACCTTGCCGATCTGTGCGGTGGACGCGACGTGGGTGCCGCCGTCGGCCTGGACGTCCAGCCCGACGATGTCGACGATCCGGACCTCCTGCTCGTCCGGCGGGATGAGGTTGGACTGGGTACGGATGATGTCCGGCAGGGCCAGCGCCTCGGTGCGCGGCAGCACCCGGACGGCGACCGAACGATCGGCCGCGATCTCCGCGTTGACCAGCTCCTCGATGCGGCTCTTGAAGTCGGCCGGCACCTCGGGAAGGTTGAAGTCCATCCGGGCCTCGCCCGGCTTCATTCCACTCCTATGACGGATAAAGAATGAGGCCCACCACTGCCGCTCACCCAGCCTGCTGGCCCCACGGGCGGCGGCGCTGATCGAGGACGACCACCTGCGTACCGAACGCGCAGGTGTCTTCCATGTTGCTGGCCGCGGGCACCGAGTCCCACAGCTCCTTGTCCTCTTCTCCGTCGAGCAGTGTCTCCTGGCGACGCAGACGGACGTTCTCCCACTCGGCGTACTTCGCCCGCTTCTCGGCGCTCGCCTTGTCCCGCTCCAACCGGCGGGCCTTGATGCGGTAGCCACAGCCGACGGCAGTGACCACGCTGGCGATGAACGGCGCGATGGCCGCGACGGACACGACTTCGGGAAGCAGGATCACGTCGATGGCGTCAGCGACGCGCAGCGATGCGATGGAGGCGGCGATGACGGCGCTGGCGTTGCGGGCCCAGCGGAGGGTCCGATCCGGATTGAAGGGGTTGTGCACGTCTGATCAGCTCCGATCAAGGGTGGTGGTGGGACGGTGATCGGAGGTCGGGGTCGCGGATGCCCGCCTCCCGCCGGCCGTGGCCGGCTGGTGCCCGCTGTCGCGCCGCGGGCGAGGCTCGGTCAGGCGGGTCCGGGCTCGGGGTGTTCGGTGCGGCCGGCGAGGGTGTGGCTGCGGGGTCGGATCTGGGTGAGCCGGTGCAGCACGGGCCGGCTGTAGGCTCCGGCGACGTTGTCGGCGACGAGCTGCTCCCCGGTGGGCGGCGGCGGTTTGACGGCGGCCGTGGCGGCGGTCTGGACGGGACCGTCGTCGCCGGGGCAGGGCTTCCCGGGCCGCGGCGTCTCGGTGGCCGTGTCGGGCGCCGGCTGGTGTTGGCTGCGCCGTTGCTGCTTCCCGTCGCCGCTGCTGCGGGCGGGGTCGCTGTCGACGCGGCCGGTGTGACTCTCGCATTCGGCGGCGCGCGGGGCGGGCTCGGGCAGGGTGCCGGGCGGGTAGATGCCGTCGTCGACCGGTGGCGGCGTGGTGGCGGCGATGGGGCCGATGGTCACGGGCAGGTCGGCCGGCGTCGCCTCGGTGGGCTCGGCTACCGTCGCCGGCTCGGGCTCCACGGGTGCGACGTCCACGACGGGCTGGCTGTCACTCTGCTCCGGTGCCGGGGTGGACGCCGGCGGCGCCGGGACCACGACGACCGGCGGCGGCGGGGTGACCACAACGACGGGCGGCGGCGTGGCCGCTGGCGGGGTGGGGACGACCTCGACGACCGGCTCGACGACGGGCTCCACGACTTCCTCGACGACGTCCTGCACGGGGTTGGCCGGCGGCTCGTCGGGCGCCTGCGTGGGTTCGTCGGCCGGGCCGTCGTGTCCCTGCTCGGCCTGCTCCTGCTCGGGCGCCGGTTCCTCGCTGTGCTCAGGCTCCGGCTCGGCCGGCGGCTCAGGCTCGGCGGGCTTGGACGGCTCGGGGACGACCTCGGTGATGGGTTCGAGCGCACCCCCCGGCCGCTCGGTCACCACCAGCGCGGGTGTGTCGTCGGCGTGGGCGGCGTGGTCGCAGGCGGTGAGGCCGAGCCAGATGCCGCCGGCGAGGGCCGCACCGTACATGAGACGTTGGATCGTCCTGGTCTGCATGGCCCTCACCCCCCACGAGTGCTTGCCTCGGGGTCCTGCTGACAGGACCCCGGTGGTGCTTGTTGCTCCCGGTGAGTTGTTGAGCTCGGGAGTACCGCATCAGTGTCGTCGTGATCACTGCGAGACGCATATCGTTCCGTAGTTCCGTGCAGGTTGCACCTTGCGGCGGCGATCTTGGAACGTTCGGTCAGGATGGGATTCCTATGGAGCTGTCCGCTTGGTCCGCGTTGGGAGCGCTACCGCTTGCACCATTCGTAACTTCCGGTTCACCTGGCACCGCTGGCCGCGTCGCCCGCAGGCAGCTTCCACGCTACCAAGATCGCCGACCATGGCTCGCGTCTACGCGGTGGTGAAATCCGTTCGATCCGCAGCGTACGGGCCCTTTGGCTGCTGCTGACCCGTCCGGTACATGAGCACCGGCACCGTCGCGCCCAGCTCCATCCCGAGCGCGACACGCTCCGCCTCGGTGGGCATCCGCGACCAGATGGTGGAGCCGCGCGGAACCTTCACGGCGACGCGGGGAGGTGGCTCGACCACGTAGGTACCGTAGCCGCGCTCGGTCACCACAAGCCCTTCCTCGCGCAGGACCCGCAGCGCGGAGCGTGCGGTCGCCCTGCCCACCCCGTACTCCTGGGCAATGCGCCCCTCGTACGGGAGTCGATCGCCGGGCTGGAGTTGGCCGGTCTCGATCTGCGCGCGGAACAGGTCGGCGATCTGCCGGTAGGCAGGGTCGCGGCTCGACCTGTTGATCACGGTGGGGACGGTACGGACAGGCGGGCACATACAGCCCTACGGGTCAAAGCACATATGCGTACATGTTCGTTGGCCTGAAACGATCGATGGCCGCCCCGATCCGGAGCGGCCATCGTGTTGCGTGCAGCAGGATTAGCTGGCGGTGCCCAGCTCCCGCTGAAGGTGCTCCAGCACCCGATCGAACATCTTCGGTAGCAACTGCTGCACCTCGTCGAGGCTGGCCCACTTCACCTCGGCCAGCTCGTCCTCGTCACCGACGAACACGTCGAGCTTCCCCGTGGGGTAGCAGGCGAGGTAGACCATGGTGCGGCCGGTGTTCGGGTGGACGCGGCGGCCGATCTCCCGTTCGGCGGCCCTCACCAGTAGCCCGGTTTCCTCCTTGACCTCGCGGACGGCGGCGTCGGCCGAGGACTCCCCGGGTTCGATCTCACCGGCGATGAACGTCCACGGCGGGTTGCCGTCGTTGCGCCGGCCGATGAGCACGCCTCGCTCACTGGTGACGATGCTCGCGACAACGGGGCTGCGTTCGGGCGTGGTCGCGTCTTCGGGCACGTGGTCCCCCTTCTCGGTGCCGGCCGGCCGCCGGCCGGCGATGAATCGGTCGACGGCGCCGGTCGACACCATGCGGTATCGGCCGATCTCGGTGAGGTACCAGTCCACGCCTTCTCGGCCGAAGTGGCCGTGGTCGACCAGGCGACGGATGGTTTGGCCGCTGTCGTTGAAGCCGGCGTCGACGAGGCGCGCGCGGACCTGGTTGATGGTCAGGTATCCGCTCTCCGCCACGTCATCTCCCAGGTCTTCCAGGTCTTGCAAGTTGACCAATGGTCGCATGGCAAGGCCCGGCGAGGGAGCAGGCGGGGGACTCAACATGTGAGCACTCTACCAAGCTTTCCAACCTTTCCAAGTTGTGTCATGCTGGCCGGCATGGAGTACCGAGTGGACCTCTACGCCGCCGACGGCGTGTACCAGGACACCGTCGGGTTCGTCGCCCGCAACGAAGTCGAAGCCGTGATCACCGCGCGCGGCCTGGTCGTCGCCAAGGGCCTGGACCGTGCCCGCGTGTGGCGCAGGGACGGCGCCGGCCAGCTCCAGCACATCGAGTGGGTTGGGGCGGAGCGATGAGCGCCCGCCGTGGTGAGCGCCGCGCCCGTGGCCGCATCTACCTGATCGCCAGCTTGGTGCTGGTGGCCCTGTCGTTCCCGCTCGACGACGCTGCCGGGCTGGTGTGCTCTCTCTCGGGCGTCGCGTTCAGCGTCGCCGCCCTGCGGAACCTGCGCGGGGGTGCCCGATGACCGCCCGCCGGCCGTGGCTCAAGCACCTGCCCATCGGCATCGCGCTCACCCTCATCGCCGGGGTGTGGTTGGCCGGCGCGGTGTGGTCGTTCGAGGAGCAGACCCACTACGCCAAGGCGAACGGGTTCACCACCCCGCAGCTGCTGCCGCTGGTCCTCGACGGGATGGCCGTGGCGATGGCCGCCGTGTCGTGGGCCGCGAGCCTCGACGCCCGGCCGGCGGTGTTCGCCCGCCTGGTCACCGCCGTCGCCATCACGGCCAGCTCCGCGTCCAACGGCGCGTGGGCGTGGACCCGCTCCGACGGTGACGAGCAGACCATCGTCCTCGCCGCCGCTGTGCCGGTGTTGGCGATGCTGGCGTTCGAGGTGCTGCTGTCGGAGGTGCGCCGGCAGGTGCTGCGCCGTCGTGGTCAGCCGGGTCCGGTGGTGGTGATGCCGCCGCGTCTGATCCGGGTGGCGCTCGCCCCGTGGTCGACGCTGCGCGACTGGCGTCGGCTGGTGTTGGACGCGACGGACCCGCGCAAGTCGTTCGCGCCGGTCGCGCAGCCTGACCGCGCACCGGCCGTGAAGGTCGCCGCGCACGTTCCCGCGCAGCCGGTCGCGCAGCCCGCGCAGCCGCCTCGCGCACCTGAGGTGGAGCCGCCGCGCATGCCCGCGCGGGTGCAGCTTCCGCAGGTCGCGCAGGCTCCCGCGCGGCGCGGGCACGTCGTTCTGCGCACCCCCACGGAGCCGGTCACGGAGCCGTCGGCCGACGAGCGCGAGGCGGCTCTGGAGCGCGCGGTCGCGCGGGTGCGCGGCGGAGAGACGAAGCGCGCGGCTGCCCGCGCGGAGGGCGTCCCGGACTCGACTCTGCGCGACCGGTTGAAGCAGACCAACGGCCACTCGTTCGAGCCGGTCGCCACCCCATAAGCGCGGTGCCCGGTCCCACCTCCTACAGCCGGGCCGGGCACCGCCTCCAACCCCACGAGGAAGGAACCACCAATGTCCCAGACCGACATCGTCCTGGTCACCCGGGACCGCGCGCCTACCCGGCACCAGCCGGGCGATCACATCCACAGCCGCTGGCCGGGCGACGAGACGCTGGTCGCGAACGGTGCCGTCGCCGCCATGGTGCTGGTCGGCGGCGGAACGCTGATCGGCGGGTTCACCGGCCGGCTGGAGGTCGAGTCGCCGGTCACCGCCGCGCTGATCTTGCTGCTGTACGCGCTCGCGTGGGTGGCGCTGCGGGCTCGCCGCAACGCCGACCGTCACGCCGCACCCGCCGGGGAGCTGTCGTGAGCGTGGACGTGACGCAGCGTGAGGCTGCACTCTGCAATGCAGACTTCCCCGGCGGGGCCGCTGAGCGTGAGATCGACTCGACGGGGGCGGAAAGTCTGCACTCTGCAATCACCGACGGTGATGACCGGCCGACCACGACGGGCGAGTGGCTGGCCCGATTCGGCGACTACTGCACCCCGCCAGCGTTGCTCACCGAGCGCCGCCCCGCCGTCGAGCAGATGCGTCTCTACGCCCGGCGGGGCCGGTACACCGAGCAGCTGCACGGGCCGGCGCGCCGCCTCGGCCTGATCTGGCTGGGCGCGGTCGCCGTGCCCGCCCTGGTGGTGGCGCGCTTCGCCGAGTGGGTGCTGGAGCGGCCCGCCCGGTGCGCGGTCGCGGTGCTCACCGTGAAGGCCCTGTCGTTCCTGCCCCCGGTCGTCTGGCTGGTCGACCACGTCATCTCCCCCGGCGCCGACGCGGCGCTGTGGCTGTTTCTCTGACCCCCTGGGAGGTATCCCCATGAAAGTGCTCGCCTGGATCTGCTTCGCGCTCGCCGTGATCGGCGGGGCTGGCCTCGTCGGTGTCGGTCTCGGCTCCACCGTGATGGTCATCGCGATCATCGCTGCTCTCGCGATCATCGGCATCGACATCGCGAAGGACCGCGTCCCCAACCAGTACGCCGTCATCGGCGCGTTCGTGCTCCCGTCGCTGATCGTCTCGATCGACGGCACCATCCCGCGCTGGATCAGCGACCGTCTCGCCCAGCTCTGGGGTTGGGCGGAGAACCACCTGGGCGACTGGGTGGGCACGAGCACGGTCGGCTTGGCGCTCGCCGCGGTCGTCATCAGCTTCCTGGTGTCGTCGCGGACGATGAACCAGTCCAGGGGCTGGTAGCCGTGGAGATTGTCCTGCTCTGGTGCTTCGTCATCGCCTGGATGGGCAAGCGGGGTGCTGAGGATCTGGTTCACGCGGTGAAGGGCACCCCGAACCCGCGCTACGAGCTGAAGAAGCAGCGGGCGAAGGCGGCCGGTCACCGGCCGGCGCAGCAGCCCCGCTACGGCGGCCGGGAGTGGTTCGCGGATCTGTACTCGGACGCTCTGGCCGCGCACACGGAGAAGCGTCGGAAGTCGGCTGCGGCGAGGGCCCGTCCGGTTGACGACATGGTCGGCATCGTGCGGGAGCCGAAGCCACAGCCGGAGCGCGGTGAGCCGGAGTGGCTGACGCCGGACCCGGACGAGCTGAGCGGGTCGTCGGTGGTGCACGACGACCAACACCCGTACTGCCTGGAGCCGTGCGGCCCGGCGTGTGGTCGGGAGGCGTGGCGGTGTGGCCGGTGCGGTGCCGGTGAGTTCGGTTTCATGACGCGGGCCAGAGCCCAGGAGTCGGCCAGCAATCACCGCTGCCTCGCCGACGAGACCCTGGCGCAGGTCATCCAGTTCCCCAACATCAAGAAGATCGAGAAGGAGATCACCATGCCCAACTCTGAGGCCACCGGCCTGACCACCGCCATCGCGTTCGCTGACGCGGCGGCCACCGCCCACCAGGAGTTCTCCACCGCCGGCAGCGAGGGCTACGCCGGGTCGCTGGAGCAGATGGGCTTCGGTCCCAGCATCACTGGCCTTGCCGCTGAGGCCCGGGAGGCGTCGGGCACTGCCACCGAGAAGTGGAACGCGCTGTCCAACGCGATGAAGGACTTCATGCAGGGCCGCGAGTTCTACGCCAACAACCCGGACGCGCCGGAGAAGGTCGCGCTCGTCAACGAGTAACCCCGGCTCCCGCCGTGCGGCGCAGACGCTTCCCCGGTCTGCGCCGCCGCGGTGGAAGCCGGGACACCCCGAGGGAGAACCACATGAGCACGACAACCGAGGTGCCCCAGCAGGCGGCGCCGGTCGAGGGTGGCTTGCGTCAGCAGCTCGCCCCGCACGCCGCCGTGGGCGCGCTCGTCGTCGCGGCCGGCGCCGCCCGCATCGCCGTGCACGCCGTCGGCGACGAGAAGGCCGTCGCGGTGTGGGTGGCCGGTGCAGCGTTCGTCATCGCCGTGGTGGCCGCGTCCAGGATTCGCCGTCGGGTGTTCGACAAGAAGGCCCGCCGTCGGGCTCTGGCGTTCGTGGCGGTCGCGGTGGGCTGGCTCACCGGCGTGACCCTCGCCGGCCTGTCGCTGGGCGCGATCGGCCTGCTGATGGCGGTCGGGTACGGGCTGTCGATGCACTGGTGGCGACAGCACCCGGTGGGGTTGATCCAGCCGAAGGTGACCCGGTCGGCGTACCAGCGGCTGTGGGCGGAGAACGTCGGCAGCTCCGACGGGGTGCTGCCCGGGTCGCGCCTGACCAACGCCGAGCCCATCGGCGCGGGAATCCGATACACGCTGCGGCTGCGCCCCGGCAAGCAGCACGTCGGGATGGTCGTGGACAAGATGAAGACGGTCCGGGGTGGGCTGAAGCTGCGTGGCGACCAGCAGCTCATCGTCGAGGCGCACCCGACGGAGCCGGAGCCGACCGCGCTGTTGACGGTCGTCACCAACTCTCCCGTCCAGAAGGGCGTGCTGTGGCCCGGCCCGGCAGCGTTCGACTCGGAGACCGGTCGGGTGCAGCTCGGCCCCTACGCCGACGGTGAGGGCACCGCCTTCTGGCGGGCGTACACCGACAACCGGCTGTGGGGTGGCTTCATCCAGGGCGGCACCGGGTCGGGCAAGTCCCGGCTCATCGACTCGCTGGCCATGTCGCTGGCGTCCAGCACCTCGCACCCGACGGTGGTCTGGTACGGCGACGGGCAGGGTGGGGCGTCGTCGCCGCTGCTCATGCGCCACGCGGACTTGTTCGCGGGCACGTTCGAGCGGATCCTCGCGATGGTCGCCGGGATGCACTTCGTGATGCTGCTGCGCCAGCGGGAGAACGTCCAGCATGGGCACGAGGGCTTCACCCCGACCGCCGACCGGCCGGGCCTGCTCGGGATCATCGACGAGTGCCACAAGCCGCTGCTGGAGGCGGAGAACCCGGAGTACTGGAAGCGGACCCAGCAGCTCGCCGCGACGATCTCCCGTGAGGGCGGCAAGGTCGGGGTCGCGCTGGTGTTGGCCAGCCAGGAGCCGACTCTCAACGCGTTCGGCGGCGCCGGCTCGCGGTACTGCGAGGCGCTGCGGTCGAGTCTGCTCACCGGCAACGGCATCATGCTGGCCGGCGACGACCCGAACGCGAAGACCATCTTCGGGGTGAAGGAGAACCCGAAGGAGTTCCCGACCGGCGGCGGTTACGGGTTGGTGGCGAAGCCAGCGCCGGGTGCCCGTCAGGCGCTGTTCCGCAGCACCTACCTGGACGATCGTTCGAAGACGATTTGGCCGACTCGGTTCACGTGGCGGTCGCTCGATGGGACGCAGGCGGGTGTGGCCGTCCAGGGCTACCGCACTCGTGAGCGGACCTTCGCCGAGCGCAGGGCGGTGGTCGACGGGGTGTCGCTGATCGCCGAGCCGCGTCGGCCCGAGCCGGCTGCGGGCGGGGACGGTGCCGCGCTGGAGTCGTTCGGTGGGGCGGCGTTCCCGTCCTGGTCGGTGATGGTGGCGCAGGCGCAGCAGGAGGCGCGCAAGCTGCTCGGCCCGAGCCACGCCAAGGTGGTCGATGCGATCCGGGCGGGACACACCAGCCCGGCGCGGATCGCGGAGGCGATTGAGCTGTCGGTGCGGCAGGTGCACAACCTGCTCGGTGACCTGGCCGAGGCAGGTCAGGTGCGCGGTGGTGGCCGCCAGTACGAGGCGGTTAACCAGGCTGCCTGACCGCGAAACGAGACCCGGCAGGCCCAGATCGCCGCCGAGAACCGACCAACCCAACCCCACAGAAGGAGACACCACATGTCGATCGTGAAGCTGTTCGCCATCGCAGGGGCGGCGGGCATCGCCGGCGCCGCGTTGCTGCTGGTGGCCGCCATGTACCTCGTCATCCCGGCCCTCGGTTACTGACCGCACCACATCGCGCGCTCCCCGTCCTGGTGGCGGGGAGCGCGTATTACGTCCGTCCCTTGATCGGTATCTTGGGGCGACGACACCGCCTGAACGGTGGTCCTCACTCGTTGCCGCTGGTCGGTAGCCTGCCGGGCATGACCCTCCCCATCGATCCGCGTGACGACCAGGCGCGCATTCCGCAGCAGCCCACCCCCACGCAACCCCAGCCCACCGAGCCCGACACCACGCCGCCCCGACGGGCATCCCGCCGTTGGCCGTGGATTGCCGCCGCAGTGCTCGTCGGCCTGGTTGCCGTTGGTGGGCTCGCGTACGCGTTGATGCCCAGCGACGAGGACGAGGCCGTTGAGCGCTGCCAGGCGGCAATCTCGGGCCAGTTGAAGTCCCCGGCGACGGCCGAGTACGCCGACGACGTCACGGTCAGCGGTGAGGAAGGGAACTTCGGCACCTACTACGAGGTGACCGGGCAGGTGGACGCGGAGAACGGGTTCGGGGCGTTGGTGCGGGGCGACTACCGTTGCAAGGTGCAGCGGGAGCAGGATGGCAGTTGGACGGTTACGGAGTCGTCGTTCGATCAGCGCTGAGCCCGGACAGCGCGAAGCGCCCCCTGCCCAGCCGTGATGGCCGAGCAGGGGGCGCAGTGCGTTGCGGGTGGGGCTACACCGTGCGAGCGACGTTCCCGGTCGGCTCGACGGGGCTGACCTGCGGGCGGACGCCGGCCAGCGCGAACAGGGCCAGCACCGCACCCGACACGGCGCCGGTGACGCCGTCGGGGACGTTCATGCCGTACTCGGCGACCAGTGCCGCGCCGGCGGCGACGACGCCGGTGAAGAGGGCCGGGGCGACGGGCCGGGTGGTGACGGCGATGATGCACGCGGCGACGAACGCGGTGATCGCGGCGGCGGCTCCGGCGTCGATGCCGGGGACGTTGAGTGAGGCGAGCACGGTGAGCGCGGCGCCGACGGCGCCGATGATGAGGGCGGGCTCGCGGCCGAATACCTTCACGGTCTCTCCTAGGGTGTGGGTGTGCAGCTGTACGAGCAGACGCCGGACGGCATCGCTGAGGTGCCCCGCCCCTGTCCGGCTGGGCACACGGAAACGACCCCCGCGTGGGGGTCCTGCAAGGTGGATCAGTGCTGGCAGATGGGCCGCCAGTGGCGGTGCCAGCGGACCGGGTGCGGGCTCGTAACCCAGCACGAGCACCAGTGCGGCGCTACAGGTGGCGGCCGTTGATGGTGCCGCCCGGGTCACGGACCATCACCCGCAGTTGATCGATCTCGATGCCGGGCGTCAGGATGGCCGCGCGCCACGACCGCAGCGTCGCCACTGCGGCATCGATCTCACCGGTCAGCTCCCGCATCTGCTGGCGTGCCTGCGCGGCCTCGGCGCGGGCAGCCACGGCTTCCCGCTCCGCCTCAGCGGTGCGTTCCTGTAACTCGTTGACCTGCTTCAACGCGCTGTCAGTGAGCAGGGACACCGCGTCAGCTCTCGTCCTCGGCCGGTTGAACAACCCCCCGACCAGCGTGGTGATGATGCCGGCCACCCCGCCGCCGCTCACGCACGTCAACACCAGCGCCCAACCATTCACGACCGTTCCCCCGCCTGCTGTACGGCCCTGATGCCCCGGCCCACCTGCCATCCCCGCCACGCCGACGCACCCGCCCAGGACAGGCAGAACGCCACCGCGAACGTCGCCTCCGGCCGGCCACTGGCGAGCAGCGCCAGCCCGTACAGCAGCGGCGCCGCCGCCTGCCCCTGCATCGCCGCCAGTTCCAGCACCAACGCCCGATACGTGTCGGGCAGCAGGATCGAGACCAGGCCGATGACGCCGGAGCTGAGCAGCAGCAGGTACCAGGTCCACAGGACCCACGGCGCGACGAGCTGCTCGACGGTGGTGGGTGGTTTCGCGCCGAGGACGAACGCGCCGCCGGCGAGCGCGGACAGGATCAGGAACATCACCTCGTGTGGTCGGTGTCTGCCGGTGACGACGATGGTCGGCACGCGGCTACTCGGCCAGGCGGGCGGTCAGCTCGTCGGCGACCTGCTTGGCGAGGGTGGTGGGGATCGCCGCGGCGATGGCGGTCGGGTCCAACCCGGCCAGCACCCCGGCCACGATGGCGGGCTCGTCGGTGAAGTCCTTCCCGGCGAGCTGCGCCAGCAGCGACTCGATGCGGGCCAGGGCCTGCTGCTCCACGCTGACCTGGTTGCCCTTGAACTGGGCGTAGTGCAGGTCGGCGAGGGCTTGACGCTCCGACGGGCCCTTCTCGTAGATCGGGGTCTTGGTGTCGAGTGCCATGTCGTCTCCCTGGAAGTCGGCGAGGCTCTCGCCCCGCAGGATGGACAGGACCGCCTCGGCGGCCTTCGGGTCGTTGACGTACCGGCGGCGGATCTCCAGGTGGACGTGCCACTCGTGGTCGTCCGTTGCCGTGGAGACGGAGCCCGCGTACCAGTCGTAGCGGCCCGGGTTGCCGTTGCCGTCCCAACCGTTGTGGGCGTTGATGTACTTGGCCCGGGGGTCGTTGGCCCGGTTGCGCCACACGGCGCACAGGCGGGCGTGGCAGACCTTCATGTCGGCCAAGCTGAGGTTCATGTCGATGGCGGCGGCGCAGTCACGCGGCCACGCACCGGGCGGCGCCTTGTCGTCGGGGCGGGTCACCGAGTAGTCGGACCGGTTGACCTGGTCTTCGATGCTGATGTGGTAGCCGCCCCGCTTGGCGTGGCGGGTGTCGCCGACGATGCCGGAGATGACCGCCGACTTGTAGAGCTTCTTCCATCCGGCGGCGAGGCCGGTCAGGACGGGGGTTGCTCTGGTGGTCACAGTCCCTCCTCAGGGCAGGGCGGTCCAAGTGGCCTCGGCAAGTGGCCGGCAGGATGGGCCGTCGCCGACGAACAGGTGCGGCACCCCGCCGGCCACGGCCAGGGCGGGCACGTCGCACGCCTGCCCGTAGGAGACCCAGTCGCCCGGTAGTCCGTCGTTGTCGAGGCTCGTCGCGGACACCCCGCCGTCAGCGTCACGGCAGGCCAGCCACACCCGGCCCGAGCATGTGGCGGCGGTGACCTGCCCGTGACCGCCAGGCCCGGACACCACGACAGGCTGCTCCCACGGCCCGTCGGGCGCCGCCTGGGAGGTGAGGGCCAGGGAGTCGGCGGTGCGGTAGACGAGCAGCAGCCGCCCGTCCGGCATCCGCACCGCGCTGGGTGGCGACCCGGCCGGCAGGGACGGCAGGTTGGGGTTGAGCTTGAACGGCCCATTCGGCGCGGTCTGATACCAGTGCAGCAGCCCGGTGGTGGTGCCAGCGAACACCTCGATACGGCCGCCCGGGCCGACCGCCGCGGTGACGCCGTCTTGGATGTCGGTGCCGCCGAGGTCCGTCCACGGGCCCCAGCCGGCGCCCGGCGCGGTCTGGGACCGGCTGGACACCCCGCCGCCGCCGTTCTTCACCAGCAGGCACAGCCGGCCGTCAGCGTGGCGGGTGACCGTCGGTACACCCATCTGCGCCTCGTTGGGCTGGCCGGCGTTGTGGTTGCCCAGCGACGACCAGGTCGACGCCCACGGCCCCGACGGGCTGGTCTGCCACAGGCACACGATGCGGTGATCCGACAGGCGCCGCGCCAGCAGCTCCATGCGGCCGTCGAGGTCGTAGCCGATGGCCAGGCCGGGGGCGATCGGACCAGTGGATCCGCCGAGTACTCGGGGCTGTGACCACGTCCAGTCGTCGACCTGCCACCAAGTCACCACCCGCCCGGCGCGCACGGAGAACACCTGCAACCTGCCGTCGGCGTTGCGGCCCACCCAGCCGTTGCCGCGCGGCCACCGGTAGAGCATCCGCTCACACCAGCCGTACGGCTGCGCGTCATCGTCGTAGGCGGCGTACACGTCGAAGGTGGCCCGCTTGTCCGCCGCCACCTGCGGCGCGAGGGTGGCTGGCACGGCGGTGATGGAGTACCCGCGGTACGCCAGCGCCGGCACCCCCGCCGCGGTCGCAGCCTCACCAGCAAGGCGGGCGGAGACGGTGTGGTCGGCGTGGTCGTGCGGCTCGTACCGGGACTCCGGCCACGGATCCAGGGTGCACACCTCACCCGGCTGGTAAACGTCGATCAGCGCTCGCAGCGCGGCAACGACGTCCGCTCGGTTGTAGCCGTACACCGGGGCACCCAGCCCGCCGGGGACTTCCACCGTGAGCTGCGGGGTGCCCGCCTCCAGGGCGGTGAGCTGGCCGTCCGGGAGGGCCAGCCACAGCAGCCGGATCCGCCCGTCGAGGGTGTACCGCTCGACCTGCTTTCCGCCGACCTCGATCAGCTCACCCGACCACTCCGACTGGTCACCGGTCGGCTGGTAGCCGGCCATGTGGGCGTACGCATCGCAGATGCCGCGCTGCCGGGACCGCGCCCGCTCACCCGCCGTCGCCCCGGTGCCGCTCCCCTGCCCGGCGGTGATGTACACCGTCGTCACCTCGCCCCGGGCGCGGATCGCGTCGGACAGGTCGGGGTTGAGGAACAGCAGGTCATCGTCGGGATGGGCCACCACAGCCAGGAAGGTCACAGGCCCGCGCTCCGATCGGTCACGGGAGGATGAGCACAGTCAGTTGGGTGTGCTGGGCGTTGAGCTTGATCTGCCCGGTCGCGCTCGACGCCGCCGCCCGGAGCTTGAACGTGTGCGATCCGGAGGAGCCCAACACCACCGTCATCGAGCCGCTGGTCGTGCCGCGGGTGTTGGTCTGCACCGCCTGATTGCCCGGCCCCCACAGGGACTGAGGGGCCGCCTGATCCACGCCGTCGATCATCACGTTGACCACCGCCATCAGCGACGTGCTGCCAGCGACGGTCAGCACGCAGTCCGCCGTCCACGTCAACAGCGCCACCGCTCCCGACCTGGGCACGCTCTTCGTGATCGAACAACCGGGAAGGTCGGTGATCGTGCTCGTCAACGTGTACAGGCTGGAGAGAACCGCAGTTCCCTGGAGCGGCTGCTTGGCGACGAACAGCGCCTCAACAGCCTCGGCGAGTTGCTGGCCAAGGGCCGGGCCGTTCGGCGGGTCGCTGTTGACCTGGTACGGGAAGCCATAGGTGGGTGTCGACCCGGGCATCGATGTCCTCCAACTCGGGGCAGCAGCGAACCCATTCGGTGGCTGCGATCAGTTGCGAGGCCAGCGCACAATGCGACCGTGACCTCAAAGCTCATGCGTCTGCTGACCCCCGCGACCGGGGTTGTCCTCGTCGCCTTCGCGGCCGCGGTCGCCGTGTCGTGGACCGCCTTCGTCTCCCGGGTCACGCACAACCCGGAGCCCATCGTTGGGCGGCCCACGTTCTCCGTGGCCGGGGCGATCCGCCTTCAGCCCGGCGACTTCGAGCGGCACGGTCAGACCTGCCAGGGCACGAAGCTGACCGGCGACTCGCAGGTCATCGTCACCGACTCCGCCGGGGCATCCCTCACGTACGCGCCGCTGGCCGCCGGCCGGCTGCGCGACGGCGCGTGTGAGCTGCCGTTCACGCTGGTCATTCCGGCCGGCGAGGGCCCCTACGGGCTGGACATCCCCACCGTGGGGCTCATGCCGTACACGGAGCAGGAACTGACGGACCTCATCGACATCACGTTCGGCTGAGGCGTCACAGCGGAATCACCGTCAGGTTCCGGCCACCGAACCGCACCGACCCCCCGACGCCGAGGTCCACCGCCGAATACTTCGCTGTGAACGTGTGCGAGCCGGGGTTGAGGCCCTCCTGGAGCACCAGCCGGGTAGCTGTCGGCCCCGAGCCGGCCGGCCCGTACCAGGCCAGCGCCGGCGGGGTGTCACCCGTGGGGACTGTCGTAGCGCCAGTGATGGCGTAGGCCACCTCACCACCGCCGCTGGTCGTCAGCAGCGTCACCGTCGAGGTGATGAAGACGAGGCATCGACCGGACGGGCCGATGACCACGTCGGACACCACCGGCCCGACTGTTGCCAGGTCACCCCAGACCGCTGATGTCCTCGTCTCATACGTCGCCACGGTGACGCTCTTCGTGCGGATCGCGTTCAGCGCCGTTGCCGCGCCGGGCGTACCCGGGACGGTCAGCCGACCCAGGATGCACCACGACGGCCCCGACGTAAGGATGCCCACCACGTCGCCCGGCGCGAGCAGAAGCGCCTCGTTCGTGTTGAGCACCGGCACGTTGTCCAGCAGCGCGCCAGCGACCTCGACGGTGTTCTCCGCCGTGACAGGGTTCCAGGCGCGGACGATGCCCTGCCGGTAGCCGACACCCTGCGCTGGCTGGGCGGCAAGGATGGGCGCCAAATCATCGGAGGCGTACGACATCACAACTCCCCGATCAGCACGCTTGTTTGCTCCCTCGTTGATGCTGTCACCGGCGCCCCGACCGTCAGCGCGATGGTTAGCCGGTCAATCACATGCAGCTCCGACCGGCCCGGGTAGGTGACCCGGATCGGGTCGTACGGCTCCAGCGCCGGATTGGGCACCGCCGTGAAATCAACGGCGTACGGCAGGCCGAGCTGCTTCGCCAGCATCGCCGCCGCCGCGTTGCGAGCCTGCTGCAAGCTGGTGATGAACGGGGAACTGAAGAACCGGGGAACCTTCCCGAAGCTCCCCCACCAGTTCGTCGGGGAAGTTGGGCTGCTGTCCACCACGACGGCGCGTACCGGGGTGGTGGTATCCGCGCCCTCACCGGTGGCCACGACCGCGTTGTAGACGCCCTCGCGGGTGAGCCGCCGGGACAGGGACACCAGCACCCCATTCGCGCCGTGGTTGACCTCCCACACCGGCTGCGTCGCCGTCGGCGGGGTGCGGATGACGAGCACGCCCCGGTGGTCCCACCACCACACCTTGCCGACCGACGAGACCAGTTCGTCGAGGACCTTGTACCGGTCCTCTTCGGCGATGACCTGCCGGCCGATCGGGGTGTCACGCACCCCCGACTCGTCCCACTCGATCGTCGCCCACGGGTATATCTCGCCGACCAGCGTCGACACCACCGAGCCGTACGTCGCGCTGGCGGCGAAGGGCCGCGGGGCGGTGAGCCTGCCGTCGACGATGCCGGACATGCGGTCCCGGCCCATCACTCGGATCGGCCCGTGGGGTGCCCGGTCCTGCTCGGGCGTGTAGATCCGGTGGTAGCCGAGGCTCACCCATTCGGTGGTGCCGTTGCCGTAGCGGATGCCGCGTCGTACGAACAGTTCGTTGCCGTAGGGGGCGAGTAGGTCGCTGGCCCGGGTGGGCCACATACCGGCGCCCTCGGTGGTCATTTCCAGGGTTGAGCGGATCTGCGCTGTCCCGTCGATTTGGACGTCGCCACCCTCGATGGTGATGGCCGTACCAGGAGGGTTGACGCCGGTGAGCCCTGCTGGGACGACGCGCGCCTCGAACACCGCCCGATGGGAGCCACGCAGGGTACGCAGGAACGCATCGCTGACGGGCCTCACGAGACGGACCGCGCGGAGGCATCGAACTGGCTGTGGCACGGGACGCAGAGCGGCCTGTAGTGGCTCGGGTCGGCGCTGTAGCGGCGACCATCCACGTGTTGCAGCTCATTGGGGTCAGAGTTGTCGTACGCCCAATGAGCGGCCTGCGCTGAACAACTTCCGGCTGCACAGGGGTAACTAGAAGCGGGACCTCGGCGGTATCGCACCCGGAGGTGCGCCCCCCGGGCGGCCTTGTTACGTCCATTCTCCCAGCTCGCGATCACGACACGATCACGTCCTCAGGGTCGCCAACCAGCTCCAGCACCGACCCCCACGTCGCATGTGCCGTCAGCAGGTCAGCCCACGTCGCGTACGTGTTCAGCACCGTCTGCCAGTTGCTGGTCGCCCCCACCACGTCCGGGCCCGGCGCGGCAGCCTCCACGCACGGCAGGGAGAACACCCGCATCGCCAGGTCAAGGGTCGGTGGGGTGATCTCCCGGGTGTCGCCTACAACCACATACCCGGCCGGGGTCGCCGACAGCCGGCCCGCCGCTGGCGGCACCTGCACCAGCAGGACGTCACCCGAGGCGAGCAGCAGATCCAGGTCCGAACGGTCCTGCTCCGAGTACGTCGACAGGTCCAATGTCCACTGCCGGGAACCCCGAACGTCTGTCACCGCCACCGGAAAGCTGCGCCCCACCACATCGAACACGCCAGCCCGCGACCGGCGGATCACCTCCGAGACGTCCCGGACGGTCACCTGCCGGTTCAGGAACGGCCTGGCCAGTGACTTCAGCCACACGCCCCCGAGAGCCGGGGTGACCGAACCCGAGTAGATCGTCCTGAACGGGACCGTGACCAGGAAGTCGTCCAGGGTGTAGGTGAACGGCAGCGTGTTCGTGCTACCGGCGTCGATGATCGTGCGGATGCCAACCTTGGTGCCCGTGGTCAGCGCCGTGTCCGTCGCCGACACCTGCCAGTCTGGTTCGGGATCACCCTCCCGCCATGCCCGGCCGAGCAGCAAACTGCCCGACGCGTCCAGTTCCACCACGTAGCGGGTGCCGGGAACGTGTGTGACGCCGGGCAGCACGATCGAATCGAGTGTCGTGTCCACACCCGCGACGCGCTTACGGATTGAGCAGGTGATGTTCAGGTCGGGGATGAACCCGAGCCTGCACTGGTAGAAGTTCGCGTCGTCGGTGAACCTCGCGATGGCGTAGACCGTCAGGGCGGTGCCCGCCGGCTGCGCCACCGCCGGCACGCTCGACGTCACCCGCACCCGCGCACGGGTCGACCCGACGTCGACCACCGAGATGCGGCCCGAGTTGGTCGTCGAGTGAATGTGTTGCCCCGCGTTGCCATTGGCAGTGAAAGCCGCCGCCGTGCCGAAATGCTGCCACACCTGCCCGGACGGGGCATTACCCCAGCCTGCCGCCGACACACGGCTGTACTCGTCCCACGCAGTCGCCCCGACCACCCTGTAGAAGTTCGGCACGTCCGGCGCGAACTCGTAGTCGTCCACCCGGATCTCGCCGCTCACCGGGAGGCTCAACTCGCCCCCACGCACCGTTGTCCAGCGAACCTGATCTGTGGACCGCTCGACCCGCATCATCGCTAGGGCACCGAGGCCGTCCGCCACGATCCGCACCCGGGACAGCTGCGGGTCGTACGTCAGCGTGAGGCTCACCGCGATGCTCCCGCCCCGGCGCCAACACGCCGCTTCAGCCCACGGTCACGGGCGCTGATCTGCACATCCACGATGTCCGTCAGCTCCCTGTCACCGATGAACACCCGCACCTCCGGGACACCCGCCGCTCCCGCACCGCCTGAGACGGTGCCCGGCACGACCGCCGCCCCGTACCAGCGGGCCGCCCTCGACAGGATGTCCAGCGACCGGTCCGGATCCCCGAACCGGGGCACGAACGCCTCACCGCCAGTGGCCGGCTCCGCGAACGCGTACCGCGCAGGCGCCGACGCGCTGTAAATCCCCGCCTCACGCAGGTTCAGCAGACCGTCCTGGGCGCGCTCAACCACACCACCCCACCGCATGCCGGTCGAGTAGCCCTGGCCGCTGTGCGCCGAACCCGCGTACGTCGTCGTCATCCGCGCCCGGATGTCGATGCGCCGGTCAATCGAGTCGATGCGCTGCTTCAACAGCCGCGCCGACTCCAGCGCCGAGCCCATCCCGGGGGTGGAGACCTTCACCTCGCGCTTCGCGGGGATGGCGAACAGTTGGTCAGCCAACCTCCGAGCCTCACCCGCGCCGACACCCATCGCCCGGGCGGCCTCGATGAACTTCGCCCGACCCCGCTCGGTGGCCGCCGACGCCAAATCCTGGCTGCCCGTCTGGGTCATGATCGCCTCGGCGCTGGCGTTCGCGGCCTCCGCGATACCGATCAGGGCCTGCCGGTTCGCGCGGCCCTTCTCCGTGTTCTCGTCGATGCCGTCGTTGTTCTTCTTACCCGCCTCGGTGGCCCGGTCGATGGCCTCTTCCAGGCGGATGTTGGCCTGCTCGGCGCTGATGTTCTCGCCCGCCATCCGGCGGATCGCATCGGTCAGCGACTCCACCTCCACGGCGGCGGCAGCAACCGTGTCACCCGTCTCGGTGAACCCGGCGATCAGCTCCTCAAGATTCTCCGACAGGCCACCGCCTGCGGCCTTCGCGTTGTGTTCCTCGACGATGAGTTGCAGAAGCTTGTCCCGGTCGCCGGCCAGCAGCGCCCCGAACTTCTCCATCAGCCCGTACGCCTCGGTCAGCGCGGAAATGGTCGAGACGACGCTGCGGATGCCGGCGGAGAAGACACCCCACAGCGCGGCCAGGGCACGCGACCCCTCGTAGGCGTTCTCCGACAGATCCTCGAAGACGTCCCCGACCAGGTCACCGGCGTCACGGGCGATGTCACCCAACACGTCGACGACCGGACCGGCCCGCTGGACTGCGGTGGCGAACCCGTCAACCGCGTCCTCCGCGCCGGCCAGCACGTCACGGGTCAGCGGCGCCAGCATCGGAGCGGCACGGCTGAAAGCCCGCTCCAGGTCATCGCCGATCTCGCCGATCTCCGACCGGACGATGCCGAGCGACTCGACGGTGGCCGGGACGAACGACACCGCCCCGCGCTGCAACTCCCTCATCAGGGTGTCGCCAGTCAGCTTAGCCGCAGCCTGCACCTGCGGATGCTTCGCCGCGATGGCCACACCGCCGACGAGACCCCCAGCGCCGGCCGCGCCCACGACAGCGCCGGAGAGCACCGCGGCGATACCCGGGGCGGCGAGGGTGGCGGCACCCACCAGGCCAGCGCCGATGCCCGCCTGAGCCTGCGGGGGCAGGGTGCCGAAGACGTTCGACATCGCCGCCGAGATCGGACCGCCAGCACGGGACAGGCCGGCGGCGATGTTCTCCGCCAGCCGCCCGCCGATACGGACGCCGTCCTCGACGACCTCGTCGTCGTCCTTGAAGTCGATCAGGCTGCGGAGGCTGACCCGGTCGCGCAGTTTCCCCTGCTCACCCGCCAACTCCTTCGCCAAGTCCGCGCGGACCGCCTGGTCGGATGTCGCGGCGATCTGCCGGGCAAGGTCGCGGATCCCGCGCGTCGTCTCGTCGATCTGCCGGTCGAGCCGCTCAGCGTCCGCGCGGAGCCGGTTCAGACCCCGTCCGGCGTCCTTCGCCGACTCGCCGAGATCCTCCGTTGACTCCTTCGCCCGGTCCGTGCTGACCGTGGTGTCCTTCGCCGAGTCGGCGACGTCGTCGAGGGCGGCAGCGGTCTTCTTCGTTGCTCCCGTTGCCCGGTCCATGCCGCGCACCAGCGGGGCCTCGTCGACATCCAAGCCGACCTTGACGGTACGCGTCACCGTTCACCCCCTCGGCACGAGTTGAACGGCGTGCATGATCGCCGCCGGGAACTGCGGATTCTGCGCGGCAACGGCCTGCTCCGACCGCTCCAGCGCCGCGCAGCAGTGACACTGCACCGGCGTGCCCGGCGCCGGCAGGTACACGGCCGTGGCGGTCGGGTTGTTGTAGTCATGCGCCGGGTCGGTCGACTCGGCCAGGTCATGGCCGCAGCGCTTGCACAACCCCGCCTCGTACTCCTCCAACGCCACCATCAGCGCCACCTGGTGGTCGTTCCACTCCGCCTCCGGCGTCGACCTGACCAGCCGGCCCTCGGCGTCGTGCTCGTAGGCGGTGGACGGCTCCCAGCCCTCCAGCCGCCGCGGCGCTACGCCGAGGGTTCGGGCGAGCCGGACTCGCTGCCGGAAACCCGGGTCGTCAGCAAGCCGGCGACGGAGAAAGGGACATCAACCTCCGTCATGTTGAGGTTCCAGCAGGCGCGCCACAGTTGCCGCCACTGCTGCTCAACAAGCAGCTCACCGCTCGCGTCCAGCAGCGCCGCCCACGTATCGTCCTTCAGCTTCGGCTCGACCGTCGACGCGCGCACCAGGGCAGGCAGGAACGTCTCCCGGTTGGCGCCCAGCGCCGCGTCATCGGGGTGCACCCGGCCGCCGTCCTTGCGCGGCGGGTGCGCGTCGGCGAGTTCGTTCCACTGCTTGCGCGGCAACGCCCGCAGCAAAAACTCCACCGTGCTGGCCTCGACCTCAGCGCGCAGCGCCTCCATGCGCTCCACCAGCGGACCCGTCCCGTCCCCGCCCAGCCGAGGATCGGCGGCGCCCTTCACCTTCGACTCGGCGAGTTCCCGGGCGAGGCGACGCCACTCGACGACCAGGTCACCGCGCGTGCACACCGGCACCCGATCCTCGGGCAGTCGGGCCCCGGTCAGGATCGCGTCGAAGTCGGTCACGTAGCCACCACCGCGTCGATGACCACGTCGCCGGTGACGAACAGCCGCTGCGTGACGGTGTGCACCGAGTTGGCGCCGTTCCAGTTCTTCATCGGCTCACCGGCGGTGACCGGCCACACGTCCACGATGTCGCCGACGGCGTACGCCTGGGCGCGCGGCACCCCGTAGCGGGTGACGATGTACCCGGTCACGCCCTCTTCGAGGGTCAGGTACGCCTCGTTGTTCGCCGCGTCGTCCGGGTTGTGCACGTACGTGACGCTGAGGCTCTTGGTCTTGCGGCCGGGCTGCTCGAACGTCTGCGTTGAGGCGATGCGCTCGTCGGTGACGGTGGCCTGCTCGCCGGACGGGGCGAACCCATCGCCGGTGACGTAGCCAGCCAGTTCCTGCGAGCCCGCCGCGTTCAGTTCGGTGGCGGCCTTCGGGGCGGCGCGGTCCGCGATGGTCGGCACAAAGTCGATGCGCAGGGTGCCGTCGGACGGCACCGAGGTGGGCAGCGGGGACGTCATCGGGTCTGCTCCTTGCCGGCGGTGGTCTTGGTGCTCTTCGCGGTCTCACTGGCCGGCAGGGCGCGGCCCATCCGGTCGGTCGCGTCGCCGTCCTTGACGACCTCGGCGCCGCGCTCGGCGAGCTGCTCCGCTCGCCGCCGGCCGACGCTGTACTCAGCGTTCGTGTTCTTGTCTCGGATACGCACCAGGTCCGGCACGACTCCTCCTCAGGTGTGGTGCCGGATCAGCCCGGCAGGGATTCCAAGCGGTAGACATCGATCTGGTCGTACACCCGCCGGCCCGTCGACTCATCGGGTCGAGCAGGCGGGGAGTCGTCATGCCGGATCGGGAACGCCTTCCGACCGGCTATGGCCGGGACGACGTCGAGGTACGCGTCGCGGACCTTCCCGGCCGTGATCCGCGCGGACGTGTCGTTCAGGCCGACCGAGTGCACCGTCGCCGTGGCCACACCCCGCGTAGACCTGAGGTCGATCGTGGGGCCGAGGTCGTAGCGGACGGAGACCCACGTCACCACGTACGGCAGCGCGGTCGTAGCCGTCGGAGTGTTGCCCTGCTCGTCGGGGAACACCCGCAGGCCCGGAACGGCCCGCAGCAGGGATAGGAACGCCACCGCGTGCGGATCGTCGCTCACAGCGCCCCCAGGGCGTCCGCAGCGGCCTTCTCCAGCCCCTCCACGAAGTCCGGCGACCAGCGGTCCAACGCCGGCCCGAGGTGGGCGTACGGCGGGTTATTGACCGTGCCGTACTCCAAGATGTTGCCCAGCGGCCCCTGCCGGCGGTCCTTGTCCGGCCCGATCTCCGCCGACACACCCTTGCCGACGCCAAGGTCAGCCCAGTCGTAGGTGATGGCGTTCGGGTAGTCGGGGGCGTGAGCGATGCCCGAGGCGAGTTCCCGCGAGGTCTTCTTGATGCCGTTCGCGGTGAACTGCACAGCCTTGATGATGTTGTCGTGAGCCTGCTCCGGCACCTCGGCCAGCTCGGCGACGAGGTGGTTGACCTGCGACGACTCCGTGCTGATCTTCATGAGGTTGCCTCCTCAATCCCCAGCCGGCGGGACGTGGCATGGCTCTTCGCGAACTCAGCCCGGATCGTGAATCGTCGACCGACCAGCCCCGGATCGTGCACGCACCCGGTCAGTCGCACCCGATGGCCAGCTCGCACCGCTGTCGAGGTGAGCACCGGCAGTTGGAGCACCCGCGTCACCATCAGCAGGTCCGCCTCACCCACCCGCTGGTCTGACGCCGACGGCGCCGCCTGCTGCACCCGGCACTTCCCCGTGTAGACCGGACCGTATGTGTCGGTGACCTCGCCCGTGTCCGGGTCGGTCGTCGAACCCGTCACCTTCTCGACCACGCACTCGTCGACCATCAGCGCCTCAGCGGCAACCCGCCCGCGGGCCAGCACCGACTCCAACACGGCAGCCTCCTACTGGACGTGGCCGGGCTGGCTCGGATTTCCCGCGCCGGCGACCGGCCGGGCGACCTTGCCCGCGTCGGGACGGGCCACTGGGCCGGAATTCGGACAGGCAACCTTCGGCGTCGGCAGCGGACCAGCGGGGATCGGCATGGCTGCCCTCCTCAGGCTCGGCGGTAGGCGAGACGCGGCGCGAACAGTTGGTGCGCGCTCGACGCGCTCAGGGCGACCGCCCCGAACGCCCCGGCCACGCCGGCGGCGAAGTAGCCCATCCGGCTGCCCGACATCAGGACCGTGGTGGTGCCGATGTTCAACGGGCCCACACCGGGCGGACCGTTGACGACCCGCACCGTCGGCGCCGTGGTGTTCGTGCCCTGCCACGCCTGCGAATACCAATGCACACCGGCAGGCAGGAGCACCGGGGCGCTGGGCGTCGAGGTCTTCACCCCGATGGAGGTCACGTCGACCGCGCCGAAGTCGACCAGCGGCCCGGACTGCACCGGCAGCCCCGTCGCCGGATCGTGGAAGAACACCCCGTGCCGGATCACGCCAGTACCCACCACGGTCACCTCGAAGACCGCCTGGTCAACCCACACCGGCTCCGGGAGGTACATCTGCCAGAAGTACTGGGTCTGGAAACCACCGGTGTACGCCTGCGCACTCACCAGCCCCTGCTGGGTGATGAAGTACGACCCGGCGCCCGCCGTCGCCCCGGCCAGGGTCTCGAAGCGGGGCGGCTCCGCCGTGGCCCGCAGCACCGTATACCCGGGTCCGGACGGCACGCTGTAGGTGATGCCGCTACCGGTGACCCGGTCCGCGGTGACCGCCGTCGGCACCCACGCCGGCACCAGTCGCTGCCCGAGCAGCTCGGGGGCGGGCATCCGCGCGTCGGTGACCGTGTCGGTGCGCTCGATGATCGCCCACGTGTCCGCGCCATCCGACACGACCAGCTCAGTCGGGCCGAACGGCGGCGCCAGGTACCGGCGGTACGCCGTCCCAGACAGGGACTCGCCCGCGTTGAGGGTCTTCGCCCAGGCCAACTGCGGGTAGCTCTTCTTCGTCGTCGGCGCGATGAACCAGCCCTTGGTGGCCGCGTTCTTCAACCGCTGCGACGGATGCCCGTCGGCGGTGGGCAGCAGACCCATGGCCAGGCCGTACTGGGCGGCGCCGGTGGAGTCGTAGGCCCACTGCGTCATCGACGCGGCCGGCACCAGCGGGGACAGGTAGGCGGCCGGGCCGATGTCCGTGGTGCCGGTGACCGTAGCCAGGTCAGCGAAGGTCGAGAAGTTCACGCCGCCGGCCGCGCCCACGCCGGGCATGAACTGCCGGCGGGTGCCGCCGGACGGCAAGGTCAGGGGAAACGCCTGCGTGACGCCCATGTTCACAATCGTCTTCTCGACCGCGGTGACCCGCTGCGCCACCACCACCTGCGCGGCCGTGATCCGGTACGTGTTGCTCACCCGGGCCAGAGCCGGCACCGAGGACAGATTGGCCAGCACGGGCGTGCCGACGTGCGACTGCGCCCAATCGACCATGCCCTTGTACGAGGCGATCAGGTACGACTCCGAGATGGTCAGCACCTGACCGGCGGCCTTGCCCGTCGCCACCTGACGCCCATCCAAGGCCGCCGTCGCGGTGTGGTCGTAGGACGACGGGTGGATCTGGGTGACAGCCACCCCGCCCGAGATCGGCACCGCGGTGGTGTTGGTGGCGCCGGAAACGTGGGTGAGGGCCGCACCGGGAGCAGCAGACGGGCTGCTGACCACGCCGGACGACACCGTGTACGGGCCGGCGAACAGCAGCACCGACGACGACACCACCGCCAGCAGCGTGAACGTCCGCACCCCATCCGACCAGGTCGAGCCCACGTCGGCGGTGGCCTTGCCGTGCCCGGCCATCGTGACGTTCCAGGCCGTCCAGCCGTGGTTACCGCCGATGTAGCACCACTGCACGTTGATCGGCGCGTTGTCGTCCGGCGCGTTGTGAATCGCCGTACCAGTGGCGATCGTCGGCCACACCAGATCATCGGCGGTCACCGACGGCACCAGCACCACATTCGGGTTGGTGACGTCCGCCGGGGCGGCCTGCGACTCCTCCCCGTACGCCAAGTTCCAGGGCATCAGGATGTCCCGGGTCGCGTCGAACGGTGAGCGGACCAGCAGGCTGTTGCCCGACCGGTACACCGACACGCCGGCGGCCCGCTGCAACGCGGTCACGTTCGCGGCGGCGTCGGCGAGGTACCGGCCGCCGGCGAGCTGCCGGTCCACCACGTACCCGAACGGCTCGTACGCGGTCGGTGAACCCAACTCCAGTTGCGCCGCATCCACCTTGCTGGACGCCACGGTGAAGGCCAGGAACGCAGCCCCCGACGGGATGGTGAAGGTGACCGGTCCCTCGCTGGCGTTGTTGGTGTGGATCTTCGGCGTGCCGTCCGCGTTGAACGTCTCGTAGTTTCGGCAGTTGCTGATCGAATACGTCTGACCCGGCATGACCGGGTACTTCGGCGACGCTGACCAGGTGGCCAGGGCGATCGTCGTGGAGCCGACGCCGTTCCAGAACTGGCCCGCCACCGCAGTGGCCTTGTCGAACAAGTTCTTCCCCGGCTGACGGGGCAGTGACACAGCGGTGGCCGCCGCGACAGCAGCAGCCTGCGCCGCGTTCGCCTTCGCCGACGCGTCCGCCGCGGCATCATCCAGCGCCGTATCGAGCTGCCCGGCCAGCTCCACCACCCGGTCGACGACCTTCGCCGCGACCGGATACCGAGGGCCCCCGTTGACGCTCACGTACACGACGTCCCGGTCATCATCCGGGCCCAGGAAGTCCGGCAGACCCGACGTCACGTCGACCTTCACCGTGGAACCCGGGATCGGGTCGCCGTCCGGGTCGGTGGCGATGTCCGCCAGTTCCGGGCCGGTCAGCGCGTCGTAGACGACCGCGTCGAGCTGCGACGCCACACCCAGGGTGTTGTTCGGCAGCAACTGGTAGGCGAGCCGATCCGCGGAGTCAGGGAACCTGCGGCGCGTCACAGCCACCTCCTGGCACACCTGACCGGCTGGACCGGTGCCGCAGGGCGGATCGTGAACGCACCCGACGACGCCATGCCGGCAGCCGCACGCACCCGGGCGGCCTCCGACTCGGTCAGGGCGGCGCCACCCACGAACTCCGTCGCGTACGTCACCGAGTAGTCATCGACCTGCTCCGAGCGGACACCACCCGGGTTCAGCAGCACCCGCCGTGCCACCTCCAAGGCGACCGGCAGGAACGGCGACAGATCCGACAGCGCGTCGTAGCGCGCCGCCCCGACCTCAGCGCGGATCAGCGCCGCCGCCAGGTCACGCGCCAGCGCCGCCGACGCCGCATCCAGGCCGTCGGTCTGCATGTACGAGGCGAGCTGCTCCAGCTCGAACAGAACAGGCACCGCTCACCCCTCTCAGGTTGGTGCAGGTGGGCCGGACGGCGGGGAGGATGCCGCCCGGCCCCGCTCCTGCTACTCGGTCGGAACGCCCGCGGCGTCGAGGGCAGCCCAGATGGCCTCCCGGGACGCGTCCGCCGGCACCTCGACTTCGTGCGCTGCGGCGTACTTCTGCCACGCGGGAGCACCCGAACCGGCGCCGCCCTTCGGCGGAGGGCCGTCCTGCTTGGAAGCACCGGAGCCGTCGCTGGTCTGGACGGCCTTCAGCTCAGCGATGCGAGCCTCCAGCCGAGCCAACTCGGCCTCCGGATCCTCGACGCTGGACGGCACCTTGCCGCCCTCCCACGCCTTCGGGTTGGTGATCTTCTTCGCGGCCCACGCCGGAACGGCGTCCAGCGGCCCGAAGACGTGCGTCTGGTCGTGCTCGTCTGCCACGTGCACGTACGTGGCCAGCTTCGCCCCGCTCACGCCACGTCCGCCACGAAGCTCAGGTCCGGGTTCGCCTCCACCGGCAGACCGATGCCGGCCGATTTCGTCCAGAGGGCGATCGGGTCCTCGGTGGAGTAGACGCCAGCGACGATGCCGGGCCGCTCGCCCTCGTCCAGGCCGTACCGCGGGTCCAGCGACTCCGCGGTAGTGCCCCACAGGGTCGCGCCGAGCTGGCTGCCCTCACCGTCGTTCGGGTCCACCGGCGCCGGCAGGTAGAGGAACTTGTCCACGGGGATCGGCCGAGTCGCCGAGCCGTTGACGTTGATCTGCTCATCGACGATGTACCACGGCGGCAGCTCGTGGTCGTCGAGGATGCCCCGCAGCGCCGCCTGCGACACCCGCGAAGGCGCGCCGAGGGTCGACCCGACCAGTGCACGGATCTCGGCGTTGCGCAGCAGGTAGCCCAGCACCGTACTGGACATGACCATCGCGCCCGGCGCCTCACCGTTGGTGGTGATGTACGTCTGCCGCCAGGACAGCAGGTCCGCCAGCGGCGTCGCCGTGGCGATCGTCGACCAGACGGTGCCCGGGGCCACCGAGTGGCTACCCGAGCGGCCGAAACTCACCGTCGCGACCACGCCGTTCTCGTTGATCGTCACGGAGCCGTTGACCAGGGCGTCACCGCGGGCCAGTTCCATCCGCGCCGCAACCGAGCGAGTCATCCGCTCCGCGTCGGTCATCAGACTGTCGCGGATCGCGCCGGCGTTCGCCGAACGCTGCCGCAGCCGGTCGTACTCCCCGAGGCGGATCTTCCGGCTGATCGGGGGCAGCTCGCCCGAGACCCGGGTCAGGCCCGGCCGGGAGCCGATCGGCGACTCCGCGTCGTACGCGCGGAAGGTGGCGGCCTCGATGAGGCCCTCGCCGCCGCGGGTGAAGCGGTACTCCAGGTCGTCGATGGGCCGGTTGGGCAGCCACCGGGCCAGCGTGAACTGGTTGTCCGGCAGGTTCGCCGCGGCCTCCCGGGCGTAGCCGGTCAGCTCGACAGGCTCGATGTAGTCAGCGTTGAGCAGCATGGTCAGCTACCCCCTCTCAGACGTACCGGATGCGGCCGGCGACGTCGACCTTGCCGGCCGCGTCGACAGCGATGGGCAGGCGGGCTTCGATGACACGTCCGTGCCAGAAGAGCGCCCCCTGCGGGTCCTGGGTGTTGACGGCCGGCGCGTCGACGGTGCAGAACAGGTGCCCGACGAGGGTCTGCCTGCCGTCTACCGCGGCGTCGTCGTACGGGCCGTACAGCCCGGTCGCGGTGATCTTCCCGAGCGGCAGACCGCTGGGGAAGTAACCGTTGGGGTAGTGGGTGCCAGCGGTGAACGCGCTCGTGTCGAGCGTGATCGACTCGGCCGAGCTGGTGGCGTGGGCCGACCCCAGCCACCGCTGGTCCTCGTTCTGGAAGGTTTCGGTTACGGGGTTGAGGTTCATGCCCTCGCACTCCTACGTCGTGGTTGTGGACTTCTTCTTGTGCCGCTCCGCGTACAGCGACCGGCCGGCATCCAGAGACGACGCCTTCTCGCCGGGCCTCGCGCCCTGCGCCGGGTCCGGACGCATGCCAACCCTGCGGCGCGCGTCCTTGCCGTCCTCGTCGTCCTTCGGCCCGCCGAACGCCGCCAGGAGGTCGTCGGCGTCCTTGGCCAACTCCTCCTTGGAGGAGCCCTGCAGACGGGCCGCCTGCGCCGCGGTGAGCTTCTTGTCCGCCTGCACCTCGGCGCGCCAGCGGGCCACCTTCTCGTCCTGGATCGCCTGCTCCTGAGCGGCCAGCCGCTCAGTGATCTGCTCGACCTCGCTCTTGCCCTTGCCGGCGTCACCGCCGCCGAGCGCCTCAGCGAGCTTGCGCAGCGGCGCCAACTCGGCGAGCTGCTTCTCCAGTGACTTGCGGGCCTCCCGCTCAGCCGCCAGCGCCTTCTCACCGCCCGGGCCGAGCGGCTTGTCCTCGCCGCCCTGGCCACCGTCGTCCGGCTTGTCGGCCGGCTTCTCCGGCTCCTTGCCGCCCTCCGGCTTCTCCGGCTCGGGTTCCGCTGCGCCGATGACCGGCCAGATCGCCTGACCGTTGCGGCGCACACCCAGCGCGCGGATCGGCGCACCGGTCAGCGGGTGGGTGAGAGTGGGATGCAGCGGCAGGTCGCCTGCGGCGTGCAGTCCCGGCTTGATGCTGGTGAGGGTCATCGCGACCTTCCGAGTTGGTGACCGGCGTCGCGCCAGGTCAGGTGATATATCCGAACCGCCGTAGCAGGCGGATGGCTTCGTCGCGGTTCCCGTCCGCGATCTTGTAAATGCTCTCGGGCATGAGCCGCGGAGCCTTCGCCGACGTGTACCGGGCGTTCTCGACCTTCACCCGATCGCGGCGGGCACCCAACCGGATACCAGCCTGACCGCGCGTGGTCGTGCCCTCCGTCGTCACGTACAGCTGGTGACCGAACACGTCCGACACCTGCAGCCGGCCGCGGTCCCGGCCGCCGCGCAGCATCCGCGCCTCATCGGCCGTGATCCGCGCCCCGGCCGGGGTGAGACCGAACGCGCCTCGCCGAGCGTTGACCACCTGCGCGATGTCGGCGCCGTCGCGGATCGCCTGAGCGCCCGCCACCGTGAACTGCCGGTTCTGCTCGATCTCGTCAAGCCGGTTGAACCAGGCCCGCGGGTTGGTCCGGATGTCGTCAGCCGTGTCCTCACCGGCGGGAACTGCTATGCAGTCGCAATGCGGATGGCGATCGAAGTCCGCCTGCCACGAATACCGGCGGCCCGCCAGCACCACACAGCGCCCGCAGGTACGGCCAACCACCATCCGGACCCAGCCGGTCGCCGCAGGCCGGGACACCAGCGCCACCTGGTCAGCCGCACGGCCCGCATCCGCTACCTGGGTGCGCACCATCGTGTCCAGCGCCGCGAACCCGCCCGCCAGCGCCCGGTCCACCTCAGCGCCAGCTCCTACCGCCGACAGCGCGCGAATCGCCGGCTCGTACAACAGCGAGGCCAGCGGACGACCGTCCGAGGCGACACCCGCCACCGACGCCGCCATCAACCGGCCCGCCGGCGACGGGTTGATGCCCTGGGCGTCGAGCACCTCGTCCACGTACTCGTCGGCGGAACGGGCCGCCGCGATCTGCGTGGCGTTGGTCAGCGCCACCAGTTCGGCGAGCTGCGTCGTCCACGACCGCGCGATGTCCGCCGGGTCGACCCGCAGCCACAGCCGCTTGGCGACCGCGGCGAGCGCCTCCACCAGCAGCCGCCGCCGGCGGTAGTGCGACCGGGCGACCTGCTCAGCCGACACTGGCCGGCTCCGCGACCGGCTCCGCCGGTGTCTCCGCCGGCGGCGTGACCGACCGAGCGCCGTTCAGTTCGTCAGCGATCCGCCGCACCGGGTCGCGCTGGGCCTCGGCCTCGTCCTCTTCCTCCATGCGCCGGATCTCCTCCGGCGCGTACCCGAGGTCAATGCGGGTCTGCCGCAGCGTCGTGATGCCCTGCTGGCGCTTCTTCACCGCCGCGTCGGCCGCCTGCGCCACCGTCGGGGTGGACGCGTCGCGCCACACCACCTTCATGCGACGCACCCGCGAATCCCAGTCCTCGCCGTCGCGAATCCGCAGCGCGATCGCCATGACCCGCCGCCAGTCCGCGCCCAGCCCGGTCTGCTTGCGCTCCACCCGCTTCACCATCTGCGCCTCAGACGACCGGATGGCGTCCGCGCTGGCCGGGTTGTCGGTGTTGAAACTCATGTAGTGCGGCGGCAGCGCCGCCAACTGCGCGGCCAGCTGCGCCAGGACCCGGATCGTGCTGTGGAACACCGACAAGTCCGACTCGGGGAACTGGCCGACCTCCACCTCGCCCGGCTTCTTCGGGTGCGCCCAGATCCGGCCAGCGATCTGCTCGAACGGCGAGATCGTGTTGCCGTTCTCGTCCTCGAAGTCCTCAGCGCCCATGCCCAGCGCCCAGCGACGGGGCATCGCGTGGAACTCCCCGGACACCATCATGTCCGTGGCCATCTTGTTGGCCGCATCCGCCAGCGGGATCGCCGAGGCGAACTCCGACCGGCCGTCGTGCTTGAGCATCCGGCCCCGGTTGACCAGCGGCACCACCGGCACCACGCCCAGGTTGTGCTCGTCGCGGTCCTGCTCCACCCACCGGCGCGCCCGGACGAAGTGCCGGGTCGAGTCGGGCAGGTACAGGGTTGCCCGCTGCACGTTGTCGGCGTCCTTCCACCGCTTCAGCGCCGACACCGGCTGCCGGGTCCGAGGGTCCTGCTCGGTGATGCACTGCGTCGGGTGCTCCACCGAGATCAGCGGAGAGTCCGTGTCAACGTCGAACGGATCCGCCGGCGCGTCCTCGGCCGCCGGCCCCTCGGCCAGCTTGCCGCGCGCGCCGACAATCGCGTACGAGCGGCCCAGCGCGATTGACTCCAGATGCGCCTGCGGGGCCTGACGGTCCATGTCGTTGTCCTGCCAGATGCCCCACACGTCCGCGTCCGCGTCGTCGACGTCTACGCCGTTGGAGATGCTGCCCGGAAAGCGGAAACCCGTCAGGTCGAGGCGCGCCTCGTAGGCGTCCGCGACCATCTCCGGCCAGTTGATGACCAGCTCCGCCAGCCGCTCCCCGAACTCCTGCTTCAGCTCCAACGCCAGGAACCGCAGCGGCTGCTCGCCCTCGTAATAGGCGTCCAGCCGGCGCAGGTGCCGCTGAGCCTTCAGCAGCTTCGCGTCGAGGTACGAGACTGTCTCCTCAGGGGTCATCGCCATGCGCTACGACCCCCTCATGCTCCGGTTCCGGTTGCGGAAAACGACCATCTTCGAGCTGACCTCTTCGCCGGACCAGCCGGCGGCCAGCGCGTCTGCTCGGGCTTCGTATGCCAGCGCGGCGCCCACCACGCTGTCGATCTTTCGATTGGACTGGTCGTGCTCCTTGCGCACCAGCCGGTGCCCGCCCTTACGCCGCACGTACGCGTTGCCGAAGTGCTCCACGAACACCGCGTCACCCGAATGCCACACGGCGCCGTTCATCAGGTCGGTGCGCAGCCGGTCCAACGCCGCGGCCATCTGCACATCCCGCCGCGTCTCCCACGACAGGACCCGCTCAGCGCCCAGTTCCTCAGCGAGGCTGTCGACGTCCGACCGCCACTCGTGCGGGTCGGCGTACAACCGGCTGACCTGGTAGCGGGCGAACGCCTCCCGGATGGCGGCCAGCACATCCGAGCGGGGGACCTCCCACCAGTTGCCCTCCGGTCCGCTGGGCTTCGCCCAGATCCCCACCGGGAACAGGAACCCGTCCGACATCCGCGCGCCGATCAGCACCGTCGCGTCGTCGCGCAGCGATCCGTCGAAACCCAGCGCGATCGCCTCGCCGGCGGCTACGGCCTCCTTACGGGCTTGCCGCTCCACCACGTCCAGCGCGATCCAGGCGTCCTTCGTCGACAGCGGCCGGTTCAGGTAGTAGCGGGCCGCCTCCGCCTCGTCGGCGCAGATCCGCGGGTCACGCATGTTCCGGTAAATCCGGTCCAAGTCCAACCACCCGGCAGCCTCGCCGTACACCTGCCGCAACTGCGCCTTCGTGTGCGCCTCGTCGTCGAGGTCGATACGGCCCTTCGCCTCGCGGTGGTCCATCAGCACCGACGGCGACAGCTCGCCCTTGCGCCACGCGGTCAGGGTGTCCTCGAACACCGACTGCTCACCCGGCCGGTACGCCGTCGAGGTCTGCATCAGCCACGGCTGGTCCCGCTTGCCCAAGTTCCGACTGACCGTGCCGTACATGCTCTTCAGCTCGCGCAGCACGTACAGGTGCGTCTCATCGGCGCACACCCAGGTCTCTTTCCCGCCGTCCTTCGACGCCGAGCCCGACGTGCACGCCCGAATCTCGCCGCCGTGCGGCAGGTACAGCGCGGTCGCCGACTGGTAGTTGCGGGCGCCGGAGATGGCCTCGTAGATCTCGGGGTGGGTGTCCTTGCCCCACTCGCCGCAGATGAAGGCGATGTTCTCGAACGTGTTCCCGGCCTGCGACTCTTCCGTGGCCAGGCACTTCAGCAGGGGCGATACGACGGGGCGGCCCACCGGCTGCCCGTCGGCGTTCCAACCATCAAAACGCACCTCGCCTAGCGCCTCGGCCACTCCGATCCAGCCAGCCAGTTCCGACTTGGCCCGGCCCTTCGGCCGAGACAAGACCGCTTCATCGAAGACGCGGCGGCCAGTCATCGGATCGAGCCGATAGGCGTGACACAAGAACTTCAGGAACTCCTTATCCCGGTGGAACTCCACCGGCGTGCCCACCACGTCCCCCGGACCGTGGCAGCAGAACGCCTCGATCCAGGCTGCCACGTCGTAGCCCAGCGTCGGGAAACCCAGATTCAACGGGTCATCGGCCCGCTCCGGATTCCAGGGCATCAGCCAGGCTGCCGTAGCCGGTCACGCAGGCTCGTCACCGTGCCCGCTGATTTCGCGGCGGACGGCCGGTATGCACCCCGCGAGCCACCGCGCTGCTGCGGACGCTTTCCTGATACCTCGTCCGGGATCCGGAGCGACGCCACAAGCTGTTTCAAGACGTTGGCCTGCTGCCGGGCTTCCGACAACGCGTTGTCAAGCGTCACCGTCACCTCGGATCCATCTTGGCTCTGCTTCAGACGCATCCACCCCGACGCGTCGCCAGACAGCACCTGATCCAGGGTGTCGAGCCGGTCGGCAATCCGGCAGGCCTCCTCAAGGATGACCCGCTCAGCTGGGTTGAACTGCGCCAGCTCGTTCATCTCGCGCCACAGTCGGCGCCCTTTCGCACCCAGGCCGGAGGGTGCACGCTCCGTAGCCACAGGCACCTCCGGAAACTTTTCAGGGCTCTGGACAGCGAGCCATCTCCCCGGCGGTACTGCTCAGGCCACCCCTCGGGGGTGGGTGCCAGGGGGTGGTAGTCACGCTGAGTCACACGAGGGCGAAGCTGTTCATCGCCGCCGCGGTTGCTCCGCGCCATGTTGCAACGGAGGTGCGTGATCCGGGTGTTGGCGTAGGTGTGCCGGCCGCCAAACGACAGCGGCACGACATGGTCGAGCGATGCGCTCATTGGATGTGGGTACGCCTTGCGCTGGTCAACCTTGCGGTGACAGATTCCGCAGCGCCACCCGTCCCGTTCACCGACCACATCGCGGTCGACGTTCTCCGCATCGGCTCGGCGCTGGGCGGCTCTACGCCGCTTGGCCCTGATGAGGTCGCGCTTCCGCTTCCCCTCCGGATCCTCCGGGATGGCGAAGCGAACGTCTGGGTAGCGTTCGTCCTTGTAGTGCCGGTTGCACAGGCCCTTGGCCCGGTGTGGTCGAGGGCAGCCCTCGCGGTCGCAGCCCCGTCCGTTGCCGGCCTCTCGGCACCGCTTCGAGCAGTAAGCCACGCCGCGCTGCTTGGACTCGAACTCGGCGAGGCAGACGCGACAGGTGAGGCGATGGGTCGTCGGCTTGCGGTTCGCCACACGAGCGGCGAGCATCGCGGCATACCGGCCGTCAGCTCGGCATCTGGCGGCGTAGGCGTCGCGCCTGCACTGCTGCGAGCAGTACGTCGGCGGAGGGCCTGACTTCTTCCGGCGCTGCACAGCACCGTCGCACTGGGGGCAGGTAGCATCTGCCATGTCGGTCCACCTCAATTGGATCGGCCATAGCCCGGGGGTGTTAGCGCACCCGCCGGGCCCTTTCATTATCGCAGGTAGATGCGACAGTTACCGCCGTTGCTCGCGCAGCTCTCGGCCGTCGAGGCTGTGATGGCTGACGAGCCAGCCCATCGACCCGTCCTCGCCGGGGACCGGCTCCGTAGTTGGGCCGCACACGCAGTCCTGACCGCCGCTGCTGTCGTGCTCGATGAGGTCGTTAACGGGGACGACGTGCACTGTGGCCATGTCAGTCGTCGTCTTCCGGCCGCAGCGTCTGCGCCTGCTGGATGTGCAGGCCGTGCTGCAGCAGGCCGACTGTGTCCCATGCCTTGACACCGTCACTGGTGAGCGTCCAGAGGCCGCGGTCTCCGTCTGCGTCCATGCTCTCGACCAGGGCAACCCACTTGGTGACCATGCTCTTCTCGTGCTCGGCCAGCACGTTGGCGATGGCGTCGGCGAGGTCCCGTTCGATGGCTGGGCCGACGTCGTCAGGGTCTACCACGGTCGCGCCTCCATCCTCTGTTGCACTGCATGTGCTCGGGTCCGCGCCAGGTGCGGCGGTCCTCGGTGTGCCCCAAGTCCCAGTCCTGACCTGGCCGGATGCGACGGGTGGGCATGACGCAGGTGGGTGCCTTGCAGTCCACCTTGCCCAGGTCAACGGCTGGCTTCCACCGCTTGCGCTCCAGCTCGTGAGCCCGGTCGTATCCGCGTTGCTGTCTGCTGCCTCGCGCCTGGTCTGCCTCGCGTCTATGCGTACCGCAACGGCCGCCATCGGTTAGCTGTGGGCATCCAGGTGCTGAGCAGACGCGCTTCGCTCGGGGCATTGTTCGCCTCCGTGCTGGTGCGGTGCGGGCAGGCCAGTCGCCACAGCCGGCCTGCCCGCGTTCCCCGCCCCTCGGGTACGACGAAGCCCCGCCGGCACGGGGGCACTGGCGGGGCTTCGAAGACACTTCTGGTAGGTCACATCTTCGTAGGTAGTGGGCCTACACGTCAAGCTGGCGCGCTGGTCACCAGTGGTGGCGTCGCTTGGCCCGGTACGCCCGCCGCAACCGGGTGACCCGGGCCAAGCGTGGCGCCTCAGTCCACAGCCCCTCGTCAAGGATGGGTCGCAGTGCCGCCCCGATGCCCTTCATGGCCTCGGCGAACTGTGTAGCCGCAGCCGTGAAGGACACGCGGACGCGATCGAAGTCGGCGGCCATCCGGGTTGGGTGCGCCAGCACGAGCTGCTGCCACTGAGTGAGCGGGATGTCCAGCGCCTCCGCCAGGCCGGCGATGCCGCCTGAGGCAGGCTGAGGGGCAGAGGCGTCGGCCGCCCAACGCATCGCGTCTGGTGACGTCTCCCAGTCACTGATCGCGTGGTCGATGGTGTCGACGATGCTCATGCTGCTGCCTTCCTGCTGGTGTGGGCCTGAATGTACGCGCCCAGGTGGTAGATCGATCCGTCGTCGCTGGCCCAGGTGGCTTGGCATGCGCGGCAGTGGGCGATCTGCGCGTGGAGGTTGACGCGCAGCTGGCCGGTGACCTTGCAGGCGGGGCAGGGGACGTGGGGTGCGAACAGGGGTGCGGTCCAGCCGGTGGCGACGGACGCCCACCGGTGCCAGCGGCGCATTTCGGCGGCGAGGAGGGTGAGGTCGTCGTCGTCGAGTTGCGGGGTGGCGCCGATGAGGGCGCGGAGGTTGGCCTCGGCGGTGTCCCGAAGGTCCAGGTGGAGGGATGTGCACCAGTGGGCGACGTGCGTGCAGATGGCCGCGTGGGTGCTGAGAGCTTCCAGGGCGAGCGGTGGGCGGCTACCCGGCACCGACCTAGGGCCGGGCTCTGTTCGGCCTTCTACGGGCTCTACAGCGGCCTGATGGAGTTGGGTGAGGAGTCCGGGTTGGGTGGTGCGCCACTCGCGGTGCTTCTCGTTGCGGTTCTTGTCCCAGTAGCGCACGCGTTCGACGTGGTGGTGCGGGTCGCAGAGCTGCTCGGCGAGCCCGGTGATGGCGGTAATGGTGGCGTCGCGGTCCATCTCAGTGGTCCCCCCGGATCTGTAGGCTGGCCGGTGTGTACGGGCGCCCTGTCGGGGTGCTGGTGGTGGCCCAGGACTTCGCCGGTCCTGGGCCACCGGCGTGTCAGGCCCGTGAGATGCGGTAGCCGGCCCGGTCGATGGCCGCCAGGACGCCTCGCACTGTGCCGCGATCCAGGTCCTTCGCCCGCTCCGACAGGTCGCGGTAGGGCACCATCTGCTCCTCACCCCATTCGCTGCGACGCGACGTGACGCCCTGCTGGGTCTTCGTCTCCATCCATGCCACGTGCACGGCCTCAGACAGCGCCTCAGTCATCTCCTCGATCGGTTCGGCGGGCATAAGCCGACTAGCCTCAGCAAGCCGCTCCCGTTCGTCCTCTCGGATCAGCCCCTCCATCGCGTCGAACGCCGCGCGGGCGTACATGCTCTCCGGGTACATGTCGATGCGGACGAAGTGCTCCAAGGCGGCTTGGACCGCCCGTTCGCGGAAGCGCACCGCCCGAGCGAAGGCCGCCATATCCGGCTTGCTCGGCAGAGCGGGGCCGGTGGTGTCGGCCATGGCGCTGTCCTTCCGTTGGGCCGCTCAGCGCGGCGCGGTGGTGGTCACAGGCCGATGCCGGCGGCGGGGTTCTGCCGCCAGCGGTCGGTCGGGGGTGGAGTGGGCTGGAGTGACTGCGGGTTGAGCGCTTCCGCTACGTCGTTCCAGTACTGCTCGCGGACGCCAAGCATCGTGGCGGGGTTGCGCTGCCGGTACAGGTCGAAGACGCCAACCGTGTGTGCTTCGCGGACGTTGCAGGACCGACATAGGTAGCCCCGGACCAACGCGGTGGCGTGATCGTGGTCAAGCACCAGACCGCGGCCGGCGCGACGGCCGCGGATCGCGCAGAGCCCCTCCTGCCACGCCTGCATGGCGAGGGCCCCGGCGGGCGCGCTGAGGATCATCTCGCGGGCGTCGCTGCTGAACCCCTCGCAGGCGATGTCGAGCAGCGCGGCGATGTCGAGCACCGGCCACCACCAGCACGCCGGCTCGATCGGATCGGCCCACGCTTGGTCGAACGGGGTGGGCCGAGCGCGGTGGCGGTCGTACTCGGCGCGCTCCTCAGCGGTGAGATGCTGCGCGCATGAGTCGTAGCCGGACGTCCGATGTGCGGTGCAACGGCCACCCCTCCTGGTCTTACGTCCGCATTTGCCCAGTTCAGAAGCGCCGTCGCTCATAGCTCCATTGTAAACTAATCTGGAGTCTCGTTTACACCGCAGGTCAGGGGCACTATGAAGCTCTCCGGGTACCTCCGAGTCAGCACCGAGTCGCAGATGGACGGCTTCGGCCTCAACGTCCAGGAGAAGGCCGTCCGGTCGTGGTGCCGCGCCAACGGGCACCGACTCGTCGCGCTGCACACCGACGCCGGGGTCTCCGGCGCGAAGGACGCCGCCGACCGGCCCGGCCTCTCGGCCGCTCTGTACGACATCGAGAAGCGCACCGCCGAGGGACTGGTCGTCCCCCGCCTCGACCGGCTGGCCCGCGCCGTCACCGTCCAGGAGGCGACGCTGGCTCTGGTGTGGCGCTACGGCGGGTCGATGTTCGCGGTCGACGGCGGGGAGGTGCTCCGCGACGACCCCGACGACCCGATGCGCACCGCGATGCGGGAGATGGCCGGGGTGTTCGCCGGGCTGGAGCGCCGCATGATCGTGAAGCGAATGCGCGACGGCCGGAAGGCCAAGGCCGAGGCTGGCCGGCACGCGGTCGGTCAGTACGCCTTCGGGCTCCACGGTGAGGGCAAGGGGCGCGAGCGTGATGCCGCACCCAACCCCGCCGAGCAGGCCGCCCGCGACGAGATCGTGCGACTCCGGAAGGCCAAGCAGTCGTACCGGGTGATCGCCGCCGCGCTGGACGCCGCCGGGCTCCGGCCACGCCGAGCCGACCGCTGGTCCGCGATGGCGGTCCGGTCGGTGGCTCGGCGGGCGGGTCTGAGCTGACATCTGCGCTCCTGGTTCGTGGAAATTTGCTCAGTTATCGCGATGCAGGCACCCGTATCTGGGAGTTATCCGGTGTGCACGGTCACCACGTCACCGGGCCGTGGAAGGTCGACAGCCGCAGCTTCATGCCGCACTCGTCGCAGCCGTAGCGCCGAGTCGCGCGGCCGGGCGTGTACGCGCCGGGGATGAACTCGCTGTGCGGATAGGTGATCTCGACCTTGACGCGGGTGGGCCGTCGCAGTAGCGCGTTCTTGATCTGGCTGAGCAGGCTCATCTCGGGCACTCCTTTGCAGTGGCCGCAGGGGTGCGGCTCGTAGATCGGGTAGGGGTCGGTGGCGACGAGGGTTGAGTCGGTGCCGGTCCCGGCGCACTGGTCGCAACTCATGGGGCGCTCACCATGTCGAGCTGGTCGCCCTTCGCCCGTGCGAGGGCGGTGGTGGTGAGGACGTTCATCAGCTGCATGCCGACGAACCAGGTGTAGGCGGGCGGGATGGCCTCGGACAGTCCGTTGCCGGTCATCCAGTCGATGCCCATGCCCTCGGGGCCGGCGTAGGTGCCGATGTCGCCGGTGAACGACGCGTGGTAGCCCCGCTCCCACATCTCGCGGCGCCGGCTGTGCGCAGTGCGGCGCTTGTGACGCTCGTGCCGCGGTGCGACCAGCGTCAGGCCGGGCGACGGCTCGAAGCGGCGGTGGCGGATGGTCCGAAGTCCGAACATCTCCCCGCACAGCACGATGGAGCGGGCCCGGTCGAGCGACGCCTCCATCACGTTCTCGATCACCCACGGCATGTCGTAGGTGAGCATCAGTTCGCGGCCGGGGGTGACAAGGTCGAGCGCCGGCTTGACGGTGCGCAGGGTGCCCTTCTTGAAGAACTGGCACGGCCACGACGCGTGGATGGCGTCGAAGCTCTGGACGTAGGCGCGGTCGCGGAGCACGGCGAGGGCGTCGCCCTGGTGGAACTCGTACGGGTAGCGGGGCTGCGGGTCGGTGTCCCAGCCGACGACGTCGAACCCGGCGTTGGCGTAGCCGCGGGCGGCGCCGCCTTGGCAGCAGCAGAGGTCGAGCAGGCGGGGCTTCATCAGGCGGCGTCCTCTCCGGGCGGGTTGACGGTGTGGGCGCCGACACCGGCGGACGGGCTGAACGGGGCCACCACCGGCCGGTCGGGTTCGCCGTAGCCGGCGGCGCGTAGGAGGGTGACGGCGTCGGCGAGCAACATCCGCACCGGGAAGGACCCGTAGGCACCGACCGGGTCATCGGCGGCGAGCACGGCAACCTGGAAGCACGGCATGTACGCCCACCAGCGGCCAGCGTTGGCCGGTCCGACCCCGGCGCGCTGGACGACGAGCAGCCCGACGTCGGCCTTGGCGTTGGTCACCTCGGCGGCGAGTTCGGCCATCCAGCGTTCGATCATCAGGTCGGAGGCGGTGCGGGCCGCGTCGCCGCCCTTCACCTCCCAGCACACGCCGGGGGTGCCGGTGATGTCTCCGGCGTCGAGGGCACCGCGGAGGCTGCGCCGTTCGGCGTGGGGAAAACCTGCCGACTGGAGGTAGCGGACGACGGCGGTCTCGGCCTTTGTGCCGATGTCGCGAGGGCGGCGCTTCACGACTGCACCTCGGTGAAGAACTGGCCGAAGGTCAGGGCGTCGTACCGGTCGAAGGTGCCGTTGACCGCCCAGCGGACAACCCAGTCGCCGAAGTTGGCCTTGCGGCGGCCGTCGGCGGTGAAGATAGTCAGCCCGGTGACGACCAACCCGTCGTCCGGCTTGGGCCCGGCGGGCTCGAAGAACTGCTTGGAGTCGGCCCACTCGTAGACGGCGCGCATGTTGGCCTTGGTGAGCTGGACGGCCTGGACGTGGAGGCCGGCGCTGTTGCGGTAGGCGCGTAGCTCGGGCAGTGGCAGGACGTAGCCGGGGCTGTACTCGCTCGGCTGGTTCGGCTGGGTCATGGCTTCTCCTCAGTACGGGCAGGTGTCGGGGTCGACGACAGCGGCGACGGTCGGGGCAGTGGTGGCGGCGTGGTCGGCGGGGATCCGGCGGTGGCAGCGGTGCTGGGCGAGTACGGGCCCGACGTCGCGTAGTGCGGTGCCGGCGATGCGGCAGGCGTTGCGGTGGACGAGGCCGAGGCGGGTGAGCGTGTAGGTCTGTAGGCCGGCGCAGAGGGCGTGGATCTCGCCGGTCTGGTTGAGCGGGGTGAGGTCGACGCGGGCGAGCAGTCCTTCGGCGTGGCCGGTGAGCACGGGGGCGCCGCAGCGCAGGTGGGTGTCGACCTTGACGGTGGTGGTGATGAGCGGCCCGGTCATCGGGGCTCCCGGAGTTGTCCCGGAGTTGATTCCGGCTGTCCGCGCCAACTCCGGGTCCAACTCCGGGTGGTGTTGTCGCAGGTCAGGGCGTGGATTGACGCCCGTCCCGGAGTTGCCGGAGTTGATTCGGCCGTTCCATACGTGCGTGTGCGCGAGGCGTTGCTTACTTCTTCTTCGCGCGTACGCGTAAGACATCCATTCCAACTCCGGTAACTCCGGTTGATCTTTGGGCATAGTGTCTGACCTGCGGAAACGTGACCCGGAGTTGACCCGGAGTTGACTGATTTCCCGGAGTTGCAACTCCGGGTCAACTCCGGCAGCGGGGCGCTCACGCCTCACCGCCCTGCTCGACCGACCACCAGGTGACGTTCTTGTCGGTGTCGCGCTTGGCGCGCAGGACGTAGTCGCCGTAGAAGCGGTCGACGTGGCCGCGGAGCCGGGCGCTGAGGGCGACGGCGTTCTTTGGCAGGTTGCTCTCGCCGTCGGTGATGAAGTCGCCCTGCCACCGGTCGTAGGTGCTGCCGCCGGTGAACTCGATGTCGGCGGACTGGCGGATGTCGCGGGCGAGCTTGGGGGTGCTGCCGTAGAGGTCGTGCCAGCGGCCCAGGAAGCTGATCCACTCCGACTTCTGCTCGTCGAGCTCGTGCACGGCGTCGGCGTTGGTGAGGAACCCGTCGATGCCGTGGTGGGCGAGGAACCCGCCGGTGGCCGCGGCCCAGGTGGAGAACTGGCGCATGGTGTGGCCGGTGCGGGCGGCGCCGTTGGCGATCCAGTCCATGACGAGGATGAGCAGGTGCCGCAGCAGGATGGTGCGGTTGCCGGGCGTCTTGACCCACCGGTCGAGGTCGGGGATGGCGAACCCGGTGCGCAGCTCGGGGTGCGGCGTCTTCGGGTCGAGGCGGATCAGCACGGTGCGGGTGGCCATGTCCCCGCCGAGTCGGATGTTGTTGCCGGTGGCCAGCCACAGCCGGTCGTTGGCGGCGCTGAACGTCTTGTTGGTGCCGAGCAGCCGGTCGGTCCACACCGGGGTGGTGATGAGCATTGCCAGCACCGGGGAGTCGATGATCTCGCCTTCGCGGATGTTGTCGAACACGACGGTGGGCGCGTTCTCGTCGAGGACCGCGGTGATGGCCTTGCGCTGCTCACCTTCTGAGCGGACCCAGGTGCGGACGCGTTGGCCGAAGAGCAGGCCGATGCCTTCGGAGAGGATCGTCTTGCCGGACGAGGGGGCGCTGGCGCTGATGAGCCCGAACGGTGTGATGGTCCGCAGGTAGGGGCGCAGGATCTGGGCGATGAGCAGACCGATGTAGTTGGCCCGGTCGGCGGGGTCGACCCAGGGGAAGTCGCCGAGGAAGTCGGCGAGCAGGAACCGGCGGGCCTGGTCGACGACGTCACCGCCGGGCTGCTCGGGGATGTGCGGCACGGCGACGGTCGCGGCGTAGTAGAGGCCGGTGGCCGGGTCGTAGCCGGGCTGCTGGAGCAGGGTGCCGTCGGGGCGCAGCACCGGGGAACCGACGATGCCGTGCAGCGCGGGTACGCCGGGCCAGTACCGCCGGGACAGCACCGACGCGAGGGTCCGGGACGGCGGGGTGATCTCCTCTTCGTAGAGCTCGCCGTCGCGGGTCTTCTTCATCCGGTGCGTGTAGGTGTGGTGGGCGAGTAGCGCGGCGAGGCCGTCGGGGCTGATCGCGGTGGAGATGACGGGCAGGGGTGGCTGCTCGGCGGGTGCGAGGCCGGCGGCGGAGCTGTCGCCGGAGACGCGGGTGAGTTCGACGAGTTCGCCGTTGGTGACGTAGGTGTCGGGCAGGGCGCCCTGGTTGATGGCGTCTTGCACCTGGCGGATGGTGTCGGCGTCGCCGTCGAGCTGGATGGACCGCTTGATGGTGTGGTCGGGGGCGGGGATGGCGAGGGCGGCGGTGCCGTCGACCGGGGGCGTAGTGCGGGCGGCGGCCGGCGCCGGTGCGGGGT
>NZ_QGKR01000167.1 GCF_003172955.1 Micromonospora acroterricola
CTCCCCCACCGCCGGCCGGCACCCCCCCGGGGCCGGCCGACGATGCCAGACGGTCGACACCCCCCGGGTCGACCGGCTGTCCCCCGGGAGCCGACCGGAATCCCGGCCGGGTCTCACGGGTGGGTGGAGCTGGCGGGGCGGGACGCGTCCCCGCGCTCCACCGCCCCCCACGGGCGGAGCGCGGGGACCCCCCGTCCCGGCTACTGCAGGAACGCCCCCAGGGGCGAGAGCAGCAACCGGCCGAGCGCCGCGGCGTTGTCGTCCAACCGCGTGCGCTCACACTCGCGGGCGTCCGGATCGTGCCGGCACCGCCAGATCTTCTGCGCGTTGCGCCAGGCCACATCGCGGGTGTACTCGACCAGTTCCCCCTGGTACCAGTCGTCGATGTCGCCGTTGAGCATGTCGATGAGTAGCTGCCACCGCTCCAGGTAGCCCCGACGCAGGCCGGGGATCTTGTCCGCGAAGATGTTGTTGATCTCGAGGTAGTCGTGGTGCTGGTCGCTGCCGTCGACCGGCTCCGACTCCAGGTGGGCGAACGTGGTCACCAGCGCGAACGGCAGGTCGAAGTTGATGTGCGCGTTGACCCCGGCCGCCGCCGACGGCAGCGGGCGGGCATCCGGCCCCCGCATCCGCTCGAAGAGGCACGACCACGCCTTCGGGGTCCCCGGGCTGGAGTCGGTCCACAGTCGCATCGCGTCGAAATACCGCGCGGCGAACTCGACGTCCAGCCGGGAGAGGAACACCGGGTCGACGAAGCGGTCGTCGTACAGCCCGTCGAGCACGCTGCTGGTGATGGTCAGATAGAGCCTGTTGAAGTCGGCCAACGGGCAGCTCTCCTCCAACGGAGGCAGCCGCACCAGCATGTCCTGAAGCTTGGTGAGGTGATCGACCACGGCGGGCACGTCCGCGGGATGGTCGGCGAGCAGGTCGACGATGTCCCGGTGCACGGGCCCCCAGACCGGTTCGGTCATCTTTCCTCCATGGTGGTCCGCGGCACCCCCGTGCCGCCGTCGACGGTGCTCAGCCTTTCAGCCGACACCCGCTCGCCGGATCAGTAGAACGACGTATCCCGGCGCGCACAGCGCCCGCTGACCGACCGGTCGGTCAGGCGCGCCCGCTGCGCAACTGGATCGCGCTGGCCTGCACGCGGGTACGGACCTGGAGCTTGTCGAAGATGTGCGACACGTGCACCCCGATGGTCCGCTCGCTGATGAACAGCCGCTGCCCGATCTCCTTGTTGGTCAGCCCCTCGGCGACCAGAGCGAGCACCTCCCGTTCCCGGGCGGTGAGCGAGGCCAGCTCGTCGTCGACAGATTCGGCCGGCGCGGCGCCCCGCACGCCGTCGGTCACCTCGCGCTCCTCCAGCGACACCCGGGCGCGGCCGGCCAGCTCCCGGATCTCGGAGGTCAGCGGCACCGCCCCCAACCCCTGCGCCACCCGGTACGCCTCCCGCAGCAGCTTGCCCGCGGTGGCCAACCGGCTGCGCCGCGCCAGCAGCGCCTCGGCCTGCCGCAGCCGCGAGTACGCCGCCGGATAGGGGTGGTTACGCCGGTCCCACTCGACGACGGAGGTGGCCCACAGCTCCGGGTCGCTGCCGTCGAGGCGGCTGACCTCGGCGGCGCACAGCGCGAGGAAACCGTCCACCACCGAGCGGACCGGACGGGCCGCGGACGCGCTCTTGCGGGCGACCCGCTCGGCCACGTCGCGCAGCCGGCGCACCGCCGTCGGGTCCACGGCCACCGTGCGGCTGGCGTGCGCCTCCGCCTCGGCGCGCAGGCCGTGCCAGACCAGCGCCGAGAGGATCGTCACGTCGTCGGAGCGGCTCTCGGTCAGACCACGCTGCACCGCCTGCCGCGCCACGTCGTGCCGGCCCTCCCACATGGCCAGGCCGGCGCGCAGGGTGAGCAGCGGGATGACGTGCCGGGCCCCGCCGCCGGCGAGCACGGTGGCCACCGCGTCGAGATCCCGGTCGGCGGCCTCGATGTCGCCGTAGCCCACCGAGAGCCGGCACCGGGCCAGCAGCAGCTCGACGGCGTCCGCGCCGGACGGGCGGTGCCGCAGCGCGGCCGCCACCACCTTCTCCGCCTCGGCCCACTGGCCCACCCGGAACAGCCCGTTGGTGGCGATGGCCAGCAGCCGGGTCTCCCAGGTGCGGCCCAGCCCCAGCTCGGCCACCCGCTCCGCGCCGCGGCGGGCCACCACCACACCCTCCTCGAGGATGTTCAGCGGCCCGGTCAGCAGCTCGGCCAGGTGCAGGTACGCGCAGGCGACGTCCTCCGGCCGGCCGGCACGCTCGGCGGTGTCCAGCGCCTGGCGCATCACCGCCAGCCCGGCGTCCGGGTCTTCCAGGTACGCCTCGCTGAAGCCGAGCGCCGAGCTGGCCAGCACCACGTCGGTGGTGGAGCCCTCCACGGTGGCGGCCAGCGCCAACGCCTCCCGGGCCCACCGGCCGGCGTCGGCGTACCGGCCGAGGTGCAGCAGCAGCTCGGCCAGGTGGGCGGCGGCGGTGGCCCGGTCGGCGGAGGTGCAGTCCGCCACCTCCAACGCCCGCTGGTACTCCTCCTCGGCCAGCGCGGAGCGCCCGGCGGCGGCCAGGTAGCGGGCCCGGCGGATGTGCAGCGCGCAGGTCGGCTCGCCGCCCTGCACCACGGCCAGCTCCTCCAGCAGGGCCAGCGCCCGGGCGTGCTCCCCGGTGTGGTGGGCCGCCTCGGCGGCGTTGCCGAGCAGCTCGACCCGGTCCACCGCGAGCGTGCCCGGGTCGCCGGCCAGCTGCAACGCCGCCGACCAGTGCCGGTGCGCCTCGGCGTAACCGTGCAGCCGCTCGGCCTCCTGCGCGGCGGCCACCGCCGCGGGCAGCGCCCGGGCCGGTTCGCCGGCCAGCCGCCAGTGGTGCGCCAGCCGCGCCTGGTGCAGCTCCGCCGGCGCGGCGGTCAACGCCTCGGCGTAGCGACGATGCAGCCCGGAGCGCTCGGCCGGCAGCAGCTCGTGCGCCAGCACCTCGGCGACGAGACGGTGCCGCAGCCGGTAGCCGTCGTCGGCGCCGACCAGCAGCCGGTGCGCCACCGCGGCGCGGGCCGCGTCGATCAGCTCCTCCTCCGGCAGGTGCAGCACCTCGGCCAGCAGCCAGTGCTCCACCGGCTCGACGCCGGCGGCCACGGCGTGCACCACCGCGTGGGCGTGCTGGGGCAGCGCGTCGACCCGGGCGAGGAAGATCTCGCGCAGCGTCTCGGACAGCCCGTCGCGGCCGTCGCGCAGGTCGCGCGCCAGCTCCTCGATGACGAACGGGTTGCCACCGCTGCGCTGCCACACCTGCTCGGCCGCGTCGGTGGTGAGCTCCCGACCGACCACGGCGGCGGCGAGCCGTTCGGTGTCGGCCCGGTCCAGTGGGGACAGGTCGAGCACGCGTACCGTCCGCAGCCGACGCAGCTCGGTGAGCACCCGGCGCAGCGGGTGGGCGCCCTGCAACGACTCGGCCCGCACCGCGGCCAGCACCGAGAGCTGGAGGTCGCCGAGCCCGGCCAGCAGGTAGAGCAGGAGCTGCCGGGTGCTCCGGTCGACCCACTGGAGGTCGTCCAGGATCAGCACCAGCGGCCGGCCCTCGGCGACCAGGTGCAGACCGCGGGAGACCCTCTCCAGCAGCGCGCCCGCGCCGTCCGGGCCGGCCGTCTCGTCGGCGAACATCTGCAACAGCCCCCGCACCGCGGAGGAGGTGCGGGCGTGCGACGTGGACAGGTCGGCGTCGAAGCGCCGCAACGCCTGCAACAGCGGGTGCAGCGGGGAGGCGTCGCCGATGTCCAGGCAGCTGCCGGTGAGCACCAGTGCGCCCTGCTCACGCAACCGCGCGCCGATCTCGCCGAGCAGCCGGGTCTTGCCCACGCCACTCTCACCGGTCAGGAAGACGGCGGCGGTCTGCCCGTGCGCGGCGTCACCGAGCAGCGCGGACCGAACCGTCTGCACCAGCTCGGCCCGGCCCACGAGCGGTGCGGTGTCCACGTCGCTGGCCATGGCACGCAGCCTAATCACACGGCCCCGTACCGTTCTACGGCCATCTGCCGCTTGTGGTACTCCTCGCGTCGACATTGCGACTAAAGGTTGCGTGTGGCCGACATACGTCGTTCTGCCGATCCCCCGTCGGCCCAGGAGTGCCAATCTCCGAGGGTCGTCAGCCATCAGCGCAGGGAGAGGCCGGTGCGATACCCATGACCACCATCGTCGACACGCAGCGGGCCGCGTCCCTCACCTGGCCGGTGCCGGAGGAGAGGCGCACGGTGACCGTGCTCTTCGCCGACATCGTCGGCTCCACGGCGCTGGTCGACCGGCTGGACCCGGAGGACGTCCGGACCCTGCAACAGGCCTACTTCGACACCGTCGCCGGCGTCCTGCGCCGCTGGCAGGGTGTGGTCGAGAAGTACGTCGGCGACGCGGTGATGGCTCTCTTCGGCGCGCGGCACTCCGACGGGTTCGACGCGTACCGCGCGGTCCGCGCCGGGCTGGAGATCCAGGCCGCGCTCGATCGGCGGCCGATGGTCGGGGACATCGCGCTGCGGGTGCGCGTCGGGGTGGCCACCGGCGAGGTGGTGGTCGACCTGACCAGCGCGGTCGACGGCGGTCACGGCGTGGCCAGCGGCGCGGTGATCACCACCGCGGCCCGTCTTCAGGAGTACGCGCCGCCCGGCGCCGTCGCGCTCTGCGCGTCCACGGCCCGGGCCACTGCCGGTCTGATCGCCCAGCGTCAACTGGCGCCGGTGCCGGTCGCCGGCCGGGTGCCGACGATGCCGGTCTGGCACGCCGTCGGCCCGGTCCGCCCGAGTGCCGACCGGCACGACGGCCCGCTGATCGGTCGCCGCCGAGAACTGGCCACCGTGCGGGAGCAGCTGAGCCGGGCGGCCCGCGAGCAGAGCCCCCGCTGGGTGTCCCTGGTTGGCCCGACCGGCAGCGGCCGCAGCCGGTTGCTGCACGAGCTGACCCGGTCGGTGACCACCGTGGACGGGATGCCGGTCCGCTGGTGCGTGACGGCCTGCCAGCCGTACCCCGATGAGGTGTTGGCGCCGGTCGCGGACCTGCTTCGCGGACTCGCCGGGATCCGGCACGGGGACGGCCCGGCGGCGGTCCGCGACCGGCTGACCGACGCCCTCACGCCACTGCTCCCGCCGGCGCGGCTGGCGGCGGCGCTGCCGGCGCTCGAGCGGTTGCTGGCCAACCCGGACGGTTCGGCCGCGGCCCTGGCCGGCGCGGCCATCTGCCGGGACGCCCTGCTGCTCCTGGCCGCCGACCGGCCGCTGATCGTCGCCGTGGACGACCTGGACCGGGCCGCGCCGGCGGTGAGCCGGTTCCTGCACGCGCTGTTCGCCACGGCCACGGCCCGCCGGCTGCCGTTGGCCGTCATCACCCTGCACCAGCCGCAGTGGGCCGACACCCGACCCGGCCCCGCCCGGCGGGTGCCGATCCGACCGCTGGCCGCCGTGCAGAGTGGCCGGCTGCTGCGCCTCCTGCTCACCCGGGCCGGGCAGCCGGTGGCCCTGGTCGACCGGCTGCTGCCGCTGGTGGGCGGCCGGCCCGGGCACGCGGCGACGTACGTCCGGTCCATGGTGGACGGAGCGGACCCGGCGGCGCCCCCGTTGCCCGAGGCGGTGCGCCGGGCCGTCGGCGCGGAGCTGGATCGGCTCGACGGCGAGCGGCGGGCGGTGCTGATGGCCGCCGCCACCCTCGGCGGCGTGGTCTCCGGGACGAGGCTGGACCGGGCGCTGGGCTGGACGCCGGGACGGGCCGGGGTGGCGCTGCGCGCTCTCGTCGCCGACGGGCTGCTGATCCCCCGCCGAGCCGGCGGGTACGCCTTCGCCGCGCCCGCCCTGCGGGCCGTCGCCGCCGAGCGGCTGCCCCGGGCGTTGCGGGCCGTGCTCGCCCAGCGCGC
>NZ_QGKR01000237.1 GCF_003172955.1 Micromonospora acroterricola
ACTCCACCCCGCCCGGCCCGCGTCCACCCTCTCTGCCCCCCGTTGATCATGAAGTTATTACCGCCTGCGACGGCGTGTCGAGGCAATAACTTCATGATCAACGGGGGGCAGAGAGGGTGGACGCGGGCCGGGCGGGGTGGAGTGGGGCGGTGGGGTTAGAGGTGGATGCCTAGGAGGGCGTCCACGGTTTTCGCGAAGACGGCGGGGGCCTCGGGGTCGTCGGTGGTGCCGGCGAGGGTGGCGTCGGCCCAGCGGTCGGCAAGGGCCAGGGCGCCGGGGGTGTCGAGGTCGTCGGCGAGGCGCTCGCGTACCCCGGCCAGCAGCTCGGCCCCGGACGGCCCGGCGGGCGCGGCGGCGGCCCGCCGCCAGCGGGCCAGGCGCTCCTGCGCGGTGGCCAGCACCTCGTCGGTCCACGCGCGGTCGCTGCGGTAGTGCCCGGAGATCAGCGCCAGCCGGATCGCCATCGGGTCGACCTTGTCGGCGCGCAGCCGGGACACGAAGACCAGGTTGCCCCGGGACTTCGACATCTTCTCGCCGTCCAGGCCGATCATGCCGGCGTGCACGTAGTGCTCGGCGAACGGCGCCTGGCCGGTCAGCCGCTCGGCGTGCGCGGCGGACGCCTCGTGGTGCGGGAACAGCAGGTCGTTGCCGCCGCCCTGCACGTCGATCCGGTCACCGAGCAGGTTCAGCGCGATCACCGCGCACTCGATGTGCCAGCCGGGACGGCCCGGGCCCAGCTCCCCACCCGGCCAGGACGGCTCACCCTCGCGGGCCCCGCGCCACAGCAGCGGGTCCAGCGGGTCGCGCTTGCCGGCCCGGTCCGGGTCGCCACCGCGCTCCGGGAAGATCTCCAGCATCTGCTCTCGGGTCAGGTTGGACTCGTAGCCGAACCGGGGCGCTGCGGAGATGTCGAAGTAGACGTCGCCGGTGCCGTCGTCGAGCTGGTACGCGGCCCCGTCCTTGACCAGCACCTCGACCTTGTCGGCGATGTCCGGGATCGACTCGACCGCGCCCACGTAGTGCGCCGGCGGGATGATCCGCAGCGCCTCCATGTCCTCCCGGAACAGCGCCGTCTCGCGCATCGCCAGGACCACCCAGTCCTCGCCGTCGCGGGCGGCCCGCTCCAGCAGCGGGTCGTCGATGTCGGTGACGTTCTGCACGTAGCGGACCGGGCGGCCGGCGTCGCGCCACATCCGCTGCACCAGGTCAAAGGTGATCATGGTGGCGGCGTGGCCGAGGTGTGTAGCGTCGTACGGGGTGATGCCGCAGACGTACATGCTTCCCGCGTCGACCGGCTCACTCGGGTGGACACCCTGCCGTGCCGAGTCGTACAACGCCAGCGGCTCGCCCCTGCCCGGCAGCCGTGGCACCTCGTGTCCCGCCCAAGACTCCATGGCCTCAGCCTAGCCAGCCCCACGTCGGGCCCGGGCCGCCCCACGGGTGATCAAGATGACAGCGGATCACATGGGCGGCCAGGGCACCGCCGGCCAGTCCTCCGGCGGCTGTGGGAACCGGCCGGTCTCCCGCAGCCGGTCGACGCGCGCGGCCAGCTCGGCGACCTCGCTGATGGTCAGGTGGTCGGCCAGCTCCGCGCCGAGCGCCCCGGCGACCTGCCCGGCGAGCCCGTCGAGCATGTCCACGGCGTCCGGTGGCAACTGCTTGCCGGCCCAGCCCCAGAGCACCGTGCGCAGCTTGTCCTCGACGTGGAAGCTCACGCCGTGGTCCACGCCGTAGATCCGGTCGTCGGCGCCGACCAGCACGTGGCCGCCCTTGCGGTCGGCGTTGTTGATCACCGCGTCGAGCACCGCGAGCCGGGCCAGCCTCGGGTCGTCGGCGTGGGCCAGCACGTACGCGGCGCCGTCGTCGTCACGGGCCGCGGCGATCGGGAACCACCGCGGCGGCAACTCCTCGGCGGGCACGAACCCGACCAGCGGCTCGGCGTCCTCCGGCTCGTCGATCCAGAGCTGGCAGGACCCCGGGCCGAACGGGCCGTCCCGCAGCACGGTGGGCGGCACCAGGTCCCAGCCGGTGGCCCGGGAGACCAGGTACGCCGAGACCTCGCGGCCGGCGAGGGTGCCGTCCGGGAAGTCCCAGAGGGGGCGCTCGCCCCGGACCGGCTTGTAGACGCACCGGGCGGTGAGCCCGTCCAGCGTCAGGATGCCCCGCAGGGTGGTGTTCGACGCGTCGACCAGCCGCCCTTCGAGGTCGAGCGCGCCGTCACGCAGCAGCCGCAGCGCGGCGTCGCCGTCCTGGCGAGGCTGGATGCCGGACGAGGTCACCGGTGGTAACCGTTGTGCCGCGGGCAGAGGTGCCCGGCGGGGTCCAACGGCTGGCCGCACAGCGGGCACGGCGGCCGGCCCGCGTTCACCACTCGCCGGGCCCGCTCGATGAACTGGCGGGTCGCCTGCGGGGTGAGCCGGACCCGGAGCCGGTCCAGGTCCTCGTCCGGCTCGTCGTCCTCGTCGTCGTCCTCGTCCTCGTCGTCCTCGTCGCCCAGCTCGACCTCGGCTTCCACCTCGCCGGCGGCGATCGCCTCGATCACCACGGTCGCGGTGTCCACGTCGAAGGCCAGCCCGAGGGTCCCGACCCGGAACTCCTCGTCGACCGGAGTGTCCAGTGGCTCGTTGTCGCCCACCACCGGCGCCAGCTCGGGCAGGTCCACGCCGAAGCGCCGCTGGGCCTCGGTGAGCAGCTCTTCCAGCTTCTCGGCGAGCAGGGACACCTGGACCTTCTCCAGCGCGACGCTGACCAGCCGGCCGCCGCCGCGAGCCTGCAGGAAGAACGTGCGCTCCCCCGGCGGCCCGACGGTCCCGGCGACGAACCGCTCCGGCGGTTCGAAGGCGTGCACCTGGTGGGTCATACCCACGACCCTATCCGGCCCGCCATGGCATCGCGCACCCCACCGACCCGAATCGCCCCGGCGGCGGCGCGCCCGGCGTACCAGCGGCTGCACCCGGGCGTGGCGGCCCCTCGGCCGCCTGCCGGCGCCCCGGTCCGACGACCGGGGCCGACCGTCGTGACCAGGGGCGGGCCGACGCGGTCAGCGGGCGGGGGCGTCGCGACAATCATCATGGCCCACCAGCCCCACCGCCGACGGCCGCGTCCGATTCACCCGCGCGGGTCGCCCGCCGGCGCCGCTTGCGCGGCGGCGGCACCAGGGCGGCGAGATCACCGCCGGTGTCGTTGAGCCGGACCAGGAACGGCCGCAACGGCGTGAACCGGATCGCGGTCACCGACGCCGGGTCGGCCACGATCCGCTGAAAAAGATCCAGGTGTACGCCGAGCGCGTCCGCCACGATGGCCTTGATCACATCACCGTGGCTGCACGCCAGCCAGACCGCCTCGGGCCCGTGCTCGGCGCTCACCCGGGCGTCCCACGACCGCACCGCCGCGACCGCGCGCGCCGCCATCGCGGCCATCGCCTCCCCCTCGGGGAAGACCACCGCGCTCGGGTGCTGCTGCACAGCCGGCCAGAGCGGCTCCTTGGCGAGCTTCTTCAGCGGCTGCCCCTCCCAGCTGCCGTAGTCGCACTCGATCAACCCCTCCTCGACCACCGGAGTGGCCTGCGGAAGCGCCAGCTCCAGGGTCTGCCGGCAGCGGATCAGTGGGCTGCTCACCACCGCCGCGAGCGGCACCCCCCGCAGCCGCTCGCCCACCGCGGTCGCCTGGGCCCGGCCCGTCTCGTCCAACTCGACGGGCTGCCGGCCGGCCAGCCCGCCGTCCGCGTTCGCGGTGGTCCGGCCGTGTCGCAGAAGCAGAAGGGTTGCCACGCTGACCACCCTAGGGCCTGCTCCCGGGCTCGGACCGTCGCGGGCCGTTGAGCGGTTCGGCCTGCCCGTGCCGGCGGTGTGGGTCGGCATCGTTCCCTGCGCGCGGTTCGGCATCCCGGCGGGTGCGCATCGGCGGGCTGCGTGTGCTCGGCGGGGTCATCGGTCCGGTCGCAGCTCGTGGTGGCGAGCGTGCCGGGGGCCCTGATCCCTGGGCTGGGCACGGCAGCCCGTCCCGGTGGTCGCCGCTTGATTCGGTCCCCGCGCGGTGCTGGCGGTTGTTGTCGTTGCCGCGATACCGCTGAGGCATAAATATGCCTCTGAGGTATCACGCTTAATGTCGACGTTGGCCCGCGGGTCTTCACAATGACCCGTCGATGTCGGCGATGTCCGAGCCCAGGGCCCCGCGTGCCCCGACGTCTGCGGTGCCCGGCACCCGGGCCCGCGTGCCCGGCCGTGAGCGGTCCGCCATCTGGTCCGCCGTCCCGGACGTCAGTGGTCCGGCATCGGGCCCCCGTGCCCCAACGTCAGTCGGTCCGGCCTCGGGGCCGCGTGCCCGGACGTCAGCGCTGTCCGGCATCCGGCCCGCCGTGCCCGGATGTCCGCAGGTCCTGACCTCGGGCCCGCGTCCCCGAACGTCAGTGGTCCGGCGTCGGGCCCGCGTTACCGGACGTCAGGATGTCCGGCATCCGGCCGGCATGCCCGGATGTCCGCTAGGTCCCGACATCGGGCCCAGGTCGCCCCAGCACGGCACTCTCCTCCCCCGGTCGCGCCGTCACCGAAACGATCTGCACGAGTCGTCGCTTTCGGCACGGACCACGCCGATCCGCCCCCGGGCCGAGGGGCAGGGGTGGCGTTATATCCGGTATCGGGGGTATTGGGCTGTGACCGGGCCCATCCGTGGGGTGGAATCGTGGCGGGCCGGGGGTCGTTACATCCTCTGACGATCGCAGGACCACGGGCCGCCAGCCCCGCTCCCAGGGATGGAAATGCGGGCCCAGGGTCCGGTCGTTGCAGACTCCCTGACCGCCGCGCCCGACGGGGGTGCTGATGGATGGGCCGATCCCGGAATGAGCCCGGCCGCCCGGTGGTTGCAGACTCCCTGACGGCGCACGAGCGCCCGCTGGACCGGGTGCCGATGGACGGGCCAACCCCGGAATGAGCCCGGCCCGCAGGTCGTTACACATGGACCCGGCGCCACGAGGCCCCCGCCCGTAGGCCGCCGACCCCGAAGACTTTCCCTTTTGTTTGGAAGCGCCGGACGAGGTGCTCACACCCGCGACGCCGTTCCCCTGAACAGGCGTGTGGGTGTCTACCCCCGAAGGAGCAACCCCCATGAACACGATTATTCGTAAGAGCATGCTGTCCGTTGCTGGTCTCGCGTTCGCCGGTGGTGTCTTCGCCGGTCCGATCGCCGCCCACGCCGCCACCCCGGTCGAGGGCAAGCCCGTCGCGGTCGCGGTGCAGACGGTCAAGGCGCAGGGCGCCCAGTCGCACATCGACCTCAACGACGAGCAGACCGCCAACGTCAAGGCGATCATCGCCGCCACGAAGAAGGCCGGCCTGCCCGAGCGGGCCGCGGTCATCTCGATCGCGACCAGCCTGCAGGAGTCGAAGCTGGAGAACCTGGGCCACCTCGGCGACAGCAACGACCATGACTCGCTGGGCCTGTTCCAGCAGCGTCCGAGCTCGGGTTGGGGTACGCCGGAGCAGATCACCGACCCGGAGTACTCGACGACCGCGTTCCTCAAGGGTCTGAAGCAGGTCGACGGGTGGCAGGACATGGCGCTCACCGACGCGGCGCAGACCGTGCAGGTCTCGGCCTACCCCGACGCCTACGCCCAGTGGGAGCAGCAGGCCACCGACCTCGTCGCCCAGCACTGGAACAGCTGACCCACCAAAGAACGCAGCACGGCAGCACAGCCGCTGGCCGGCACCCTCAACCCGGGGTGCCGGCCAGCGGCATCTCCACACCACCACGACCGAATCTTGGACAGTTTCCGTCACGCTCGAACGGCAACTGTCCAAGATCTGCGGGGCAGACACGGATGGGCCGGGACCCCGCGGT
>NZ_QGKR01000165.1 GCF_003172955.1 Micromonospora acroterricola
GGGTGGGGGTGGCGCGGCCGCGCCACCCCCACCGCCGGGCTTACTTGGCCTCGTCGTCCAGGAACTTCTGGAACGCCGCGTTGGCGGTGTCGGCGGCCGCCGCCGCGTCCTTGCCAGCGATGGCGTCGACGATCGGCTGGCCGACGATCTCCCGGGCCTGGGCGACCTTGTTGACCAGCGGGCGGTCGTGACCCACGCCGTCCTTGGTGCTGGCCGCGATGGCCTCGACGAGGTCCTTCGGGTACGTCGCCGTGCCCTCGGGGTTGGCCCAGACCGAGGTACGCGCGCCCGGCACGCCGGACTTCTGCTGCGCCAGCGTCTGCTCCTTGCTGGTCGCCCACTCGACGAACTTCCACGCGTTGCTCTGGTTCTCGGAGTTGTCGTTGATGCCCAGCGCCCACGAGGGGATGTTGTACGGCTTGGAACCGGCGGGGCCGGCGGGGAAGGGCGCGAAGCCGACGGTGTCGGAGACCTTCGACTTGGCCGGGTCGGTGGCGTTCTTGTAGAGCGAGTTGGCCTCGGTGTAGAACGCCGCCTTGCCCTGGGTGAAGATGGCCATCGCCTCGGGCCAGCTCATGTCGGTGCTGACGTTCGCCGGGCCCTGGTCCCTGAGGAGCCCGCCGTAGTAGGCGTACGCCTGCTTGGCCTGCTCGCTGTTGACGGCGGCCTTGCCGCTGCTGTCGACGAAGTCACCGCCGAAGCTGTAGAGGAAGCTGGAGAACTGGGTGACGGCCGGCGACTTGCCGGTACGGGCCACGAAGCCGGCGACGCTCGGGTCCGCGGCCTTGACCTTGGTCGCGGCCGCCTTCAGCTCGTCGAGGTTCTTCGGCGGGGCGGTCAGACCGGCCTTGGCCAGCAGGTCCTTGCGGTAGTAGAGGACCTCCTGCTCGGTGATGATCGGGACGCCGACCGCCTTGTCCTCGTACGCGGTGGCCTCCACCGGGCCGGCCTGGAAGTCGCTGAAGTCCCAGTCCTTGTTGGACTTGACCTCGTCAGACAGGTCGGCGAGGTACTTGTTCTTCGCGAACAGCTTCCCCTCCTGCAGGGGGCGGTACATCATCACGTCGATGTCGCTGGAACCCGCGTTGAGCTTCACGTTGTACTGGTCGGAGAGCTGGTCCTCGCCGAGTTGGGTGATCTCGACCTTCAGGCCGGACTGCTTCTCGAACTCGGGCAGGGCCTGCTTGATGTTCTCCGTCCACACGTGGTTGGCGAGGGTCACCCGCACGGTCTTCGACGCCGCGCTGTCGTCACCGCCGCCGCACGCCGACAGGCTCATGGCGGCAACCACGGCCAGAGAAGTTCCGAATATCGATCGACGCCGCACGTCCATCTCTCCTTCTGTCGTGGTCGCCGCTGGTGGGGGATAGAGCGGGACCTCGCCGTTAACGTCCGCTTAACGTCCGGATGCTAGGCCGATAAAGCGGATTTATTCAAGGGGTGATCTTCAACTGATATGCTCCAACGTGTGGAACCGTCCTCACCGGGGGTCGCAGCCGTCCAGAAGAAGGCCCCTGCCGAGGCCGGGCTGCACGCACAAGTTCTCGACCACCTCGGCACCGCCATCTGCGGCGGCCAGCTGACGCCCGGCTCCGTCCTCAACATCGACGAGCTGGTCGACCGGTACGGCGTGTCCCGCTCGGTCGTCCGCGAGGTCCTGCGGGTGCTCGCCGCCATGGGGTTCATCGAGACCCGCCGCCGGGTCGGGGTGCTGATCCGGCCGGCGAACGACTGGAACGTCTTCGACCCGCAGGTGATCCGCTGGCGGCTCGCCTCGGCCGGCCGCATGGCGCAGATGCGCTCGATCACCGAACTGCGGACCGCCGTCGAACCGCACGCCGCCTGGCTGGCCGCCAACCGGGTCGATCACGACGAGGCGAGCGACCTCGTCGGGTTGGCGGCCAAGATGTGGGCCGCCGGGAAGGCCGGCGACGAGGAGCGCTTCCTCCGCCTCGACATCGAGTTCCACCGCCGGGTGCTGGCCGCCTCGGGCAACGAGATGTTCGTCAAACTGCAGGATCTGGTGGCGGAGGTGCTCACCGGCCGGCACCACTACGACCTGATGCCGCACTACCCCCACCAGCAGGCCCTCCAACTGCACGCCGACGTGGCGCAGGCGATCCAGCGGCGCGACGGCGACAGCGCCCGTGCCGCGATGGTGCAGATCATGGAGCAGGCGTTCGGCGAGATGAAGTCCATGTGGGACCAGACCGGCGAGCCGATCCCACCCGCCGACCGAGCCTGACGAGATTCGCCGCAACCACCGTCGCCGTCCGGTGTGTACCTTGTGGATGTCGGGCGTGGGGACGGGGGTCGTGGTGACTGGTCGAAGCGGGGAACTGTCGGCGTCGGACCGGATCGACACCACCGTGGCCCACCCGGCTCGGAGGTACAACTACCTGCTGGGTGGTAAGGACAACTTCGCCGCCGACCGGGAGTCCGGCGACGCCCTCGCGGCCGCGATGCCCACCATCCGGCTGGCCGCCGTCGAGAACCGGATGTTCCTGCAACGCACGGTCCGGTTCCTGGCTCAGCAGGGCGTCCGACAGTTCCTCGACATCGGCACCGGAATCCCGACCGCCGACAACACGCACGAGGTCGCCCAGGCGATCAACCCGTCCTCCCGGGTCGTCTACGTCGACAACGACCCGATCGTCCTCGCCCACGCCCGAGCGCTGCTGAGCAGCACACCCGAGGGCCGTACGGCCTATCTCGACGCCGACCTGCGTGAGCCGGAGGCGATCATCGCCCACCCGGATCTGCGCGCGACGTTGGACCTGACCCAGCCCGTCGCGCTGATGCTGGTGGCGATCCTGCACTTCATCCGCGACGACGAGGACCCGAAGGGCATCCTCAGGCGGCTCGTCGGGGCGCTCCCGGCCGGCAGCTACGTGGTCGCCTCGCACGTCACCTGGGAGTACATGCCGCCGGAGGTGACCGCGAAGCTCGAGGCCAACAACCGGGACGGGCGGTTCCGGGCCAGGACCACGGAGCAGTTCGCCGACCTGCTCGACGGGTGGGAACTCGTCGACCCGGGCATCGTGTCCGTGGCGCGGTGGCGCGCGGACGACGTGCCGCCGCCGCGTCCATCCGTGCAGGCCGTGTCCTTCAACGGCGCCGTCGCCCGCGTCGTGCGATAACAGCGGCGTCGCCCCGGGGGTCGGTCGGAACGCCGTCCCCCGTCACCGCTCGGCGGTGCTCCCCGGGACGGGGCAGGGCCGACGTGACCTGGTCTCCACGCAGCGTGCCGTCAGGGCCGGATGTCTCCCGTCGAGCGTGAGTGTGGTCAGCAGCCCCGGGTGGTCGGTCGCCCCGTGCATCCCCACCGACCGGCCGCAGCAGATCCGGGCGTCGGTCGTCGCCATGACGTGTTGCAGCGCGCCGTCGTCGATCCGCTGGTAGCCCGGGGGCACGCAGGACCGCACGTCGGGGGAGCCGCCGCGCCGGAGGTTGAGGTCGCCGAGCAGCACGGTGGGCGCGTAGCCGGCGTTCCTGCGGATCGTCGGTACGACCGTGTCGAGCAGGTGCCGGCACTGGGCGAGCGCCACGGTGACATCGGTGGCCGCCAGGTGTGTCGTGCAGGCGTGCAGCTCGCCGAGCAGGTCGACGCAGAGCCACGCTCGTTCCTCGGGGTCCGTGACATCCTGCGGCGGGTAGATCCCACTGCGCACCGTGTGCGCCGTGTAGGGCGGCTCGAGGTGGGTCAGCATTCCGATGCCGTACGGCTGGCCGTCGTGGCACCGGGTGACGGAGCCGGACGGGCGGTCACCGGCGGCCTTGAAGGCGGACACGATCGTGTCGCCACCGTGGACCCGCGAGAACGTGCGCTCGAGGGTTGTCACGTCGTCCCGGCAGATCTCGTTGAGGGTGACCAGATCGGGCGCCTCGGTGCTGATGACCGTGGCGGCCTCGGTGACCGATCGGCCCGTGTAGCAGCCGGCCCGCCCGCTGTTGCAGAGGTTCAGCTGGAGCACCCGCAGCACCGTGGACACGGCAGGCCGGGCCGCCAGGGTGCCGGCCACCGAGGAGTCGGCCACCGACGAGGCGGCCGGCACGGTGGCGACGGCGATCAGGCCCACGACGGCCAGGGTGCGGCGGAGACCCGGGTGCGAACGATCAGCCATGCGCCGAGCAGGGGGTCTGACCGGGGCGGGATCGCGCCGAAGACGGCATGGTGCCGGCACGGGTGTGGTCGGCGGTTGGCTGCTCGGACATGCGGACTCCGGACGGGGGAGGCGACAGTCTTCGCCGAGGTGCCAGTGATCCTACTGCTGGCCGGTCGGGGGCAGGAGCCGGTGGCGGCCGACGTGGTCGGGGGCGTCAACTCCCGGGCTGGCCGCGCCTCACCCACGACCAGCGGCCGTGTGGGGCGTGCCGGAGCCCCACACGGCCGGCGCTGGTGTCGCGGTGGATCAGCCGCGCGGCCTGGGCGCGACGCGCGGCAGGACGTACGGCGGTCCGGCGAAGATCAGGTCGGACTTGAGCTCGTGGTACGCCCGCTTGGGTTGGTAGTTCTCGTCGTAGATGGTGGCCATGCCCTGCGGCGGGTCGTCGAACCACTCCGGCACCCAGGAGTGCCTGTCGCTGAAGCCCCAGACGGTGTACGACAGGCAGCTGCGTACGGCGAGGCAGGCCTTCATCAGGACGCTGAAGTTGGCGGCCGACGCCTGCAACCGGGGGTTGATCTCTGCCGAGTCGCCGGGCTCGGTCAGCTCGCTGCGGACGTCGACCTCGGTGAACGCGGTGGCGACGCCGAGCGCCGCGAACCTCTTCAGCGCGGCGGTCACCTGAAGGGTGTCGTAGTTGCCGTACTGGGTGCCCAGGTGGCCCTGGGATCCGATGCCGTCGATCGGGACGCCCTGTGCGAGCAGCCCCTTGACCATGTCGTGGACGAACTGCGACTTGTCGTCGGCCGGGTTGCCGGAGCCGAACGCCTCGATGTTGTAGTCGTTGTAGAACAGCAGCGCTCTGGGGTCGGCGGCCCGCGCCCAGCGGAACGCGTCGGCGATGTAGTCGGGCCCGAGGTTCTGCGCCCAGAAGCCCTTGTAGTGCAGGGTCGACGGGGTGTCCCACGGGTCGCTGACCGCCTCGTTGACCACGTCCCACTGCCAGATCTTGCCCTTGTAGCGGTTGACGACCGTGGTGATGTGCCTGCGTAGCAGCTCGCGCAGCTCCTGCTTGCTGATGGAGCCGTCGGCAACGCCAGCGGTCAGCCAGGCGGGCAGTTGGTTGTGCCAGACCAGCACGTGGCCGCGCACACTCTGCCTGTTGCGTTTGGCGAACTCGACGAGCTGGTCGGCCGCGGCCCAGTCGTAGGTGCCGCGGGTGGGCTCCAGGCTCTCCCACTTCATGGCGTTCTCGGCGGTGACCGAGGAGAACTCGGAGGCGGCCAGCCGGCGGTACTCCGGGTCGTTGGCGTCGTTGAGCGCGGCCATGTCCACCGCGGTGCCGACGTGGAGTTTGTGGCGCAGGCCGAGAGCGCCCAGGCTCTGCGCGGTCGGATCGTACGGCCGGCTCGCTGTGGCCGGGACCGTGTTCAACGCCGCGACGGTCGCGACGGCGACCGCGGCGGCAGTGATCCACCGTCTGTGCGTCATCTGCCTTCCTTTCGGAAAGAATCGAGACAAGTCGATCATTGGAGGGAGGGTGCGGGCGCGGTGCTGGGTCGGTG
>NZ_QGKR01000235.1 GCF_003172955.1 Micromonospora acroterricola
CGGGTAACCGGTCGCCCCGACCGGTTACCCGCGCGGCGCCGCGGCGGTGCCGCAGGCGCCGATCCGGCAGGAACACCAGCCGGCGTACGCCCGGCAGCCCAATCCGGCGCTGCCGTCACCCGAACCCCGCCGGTCCCGGCCCGGAATGGTGCTTCTCGCCATCCTGCTGGCCGCGCTGGTCCTGCTCTGCTCCGGCGTGATTTCCTACAACCTGCGGAAGCAGTCGCAAGCCGGTGAATCCGGCGCGCTCGCTCCGCACACCGTGACGTCCGGCGCGCTGCGGCTCGACGGACGCGACGATGCGACCCGGACGTCGTACCGTCTTGAGGTACGGCTCCAGCCGGGCGACGGCGGGACGACGACGAGCGAAGGACGACAGACGCGATGACAGCGCAGGCCCGCCTGCTCGGTGGCAGGTACCAGGTCGGCGAGCTGCTCGGCTACGGCGGCATGGCCGAGGTGCACCGCGGTCGCGACCTCCGACTCGGTCGGGACGTCGCGATCAAGATGCTCCGCACCGACCTGGCCCGGGACGCGACGTTCCAGATGCGGTTCCGCCGGGAGGCGCAGAACGCCGCCTCGCTCAACCACCCGGCGATCGTGGCGGTCTACGACACCGGCGAGGAGACCGCGCCGACCGGCGAGACGCTGCCGTTCATCGTCATGGAGTTCGTCAACGGGCGGACCCTCAAGGAGGTGCTCGGCGCCGAGGGCCGGTTGCAGCCCCGCCGGGCGCTGGAGATCTGCGCCGACATGTGCGCGGCGCTGGAGTTCAGCCACCGGCACGGCATCATCCACCGGGACATCAAGCCGGGCAACGTCATGCTCACCCAGACCGGCCAGGTCAAGGTGATGGACTTCGGCATCGCCCGGGCGCTGGCCAGCGGCGCGACCACCATGACGCAGACCAGCGCGGTGATCGGCACGGCCCAGTACCTCTCGCCGGAGCAGGCGCGCGGTGAGGCGGTGGACGCGCGCTCCGACGTGTACGCGGCCGGCTGCGTGCTCTTCGAGCTGGTCTGCGGGCACCCGCCGTTCGTCGGGGACAGCCCGGTCAGCGTCGCGTACCAGCACGTGCGGGAGACGCCGCCGACGCCGAGCGACATCAACCCGGACGTCAACCCGGCGGTCGACGCGATCGTGCTCAAGGCGTTGTCGAAGAACCCGCTCAACCGCTACCAGAGCGCCGGCGAGATGCGCGCCGACCTGCTCCGCGCCGCCGCTGGCCGGCCGGTGCTGGCGACTCCGGTGATGCGCGAGGCCGAGACGGTGGCGATGGCCCCGGCCGGTGGTGGTGGCGGCTACCCGCCCGCCGCCGGCGCGCAGCAGACCCGGCAGATCCCGGCCCGGGTCGGCGACCCGCGCCAGCGCAAGGCGTCCTCCTGGCTCATCGCGACCTTCAGCGCGGTCGGCGTGCTGGCGGTGATCGCCCTGGTCGCCGCCCTGCTCTGGAGTAACCAGCAGGACAAGGACCTGAAGTCCGTGCCCACCCTCACGGGCAAGACCCGGGACGCCGCCTTCGCCGAGATCAGCAAGGCCGGCTTCCAGCCGGTGGTGGGCGATCCGGTGCTGGCGAGCGACTGCCAGAAGGACACGGTGGTTCGGCAGACCCCGCAGCCGGGCGCCCAGTTGGAGCCGACGCGTCAGGTCACCATTCAGCTCTGTGGCGGCAAACCCGAGATACCCGTCCCGGCTGGGCTCAAGGGCAGCAAGCGGGAGAGCGCCATCGCTCGGCTTGAGGAAGCGAAGCTCAGATACGACATCAAGACGGTCAACAGTGAGGTGAGCCAGGACGAGGTCATCAGCGTCGACCCGCCGGAGGGGCAGCGCGTCCCCGAGGGCACGTTGGTGACGCTCACCGTGTCCAAGGGCAACGTGCGTGAGGTGCCGGACGTCGTCGGGCTGAGCGAGGAGGAGGCCACCCGCGTCCTCCGGAACGCCGGATTCACGGTCAACACTGAGGACGGTCCGGACGTGCCGGCTGCGGAGGCCGGAAGGGTCACCGATCAGAACCCGAATGCCAAGGAGAAGAAGCCGAGCGGCACCAGGGTGACCATCGAGGTGAGTCAGCCAGAGGTGGTCGACCCGACACCGACCGCGACGGCGACGCCGACGGCGACGCCGAGCGCCACGCCGACCACTCCCGGCACCGGTGGCGGGGGCGGTCTGCCGATCCCACGCCCGCCGACCCGGCTCAACGAGGAGTAGGCCCGGTGGCTCCGGCTCTCGGGCCCGTCGGCCTGATCGCCGGCAGGACCTCGGGTGAGGTCAGGCCGCAGGTCGGAAGCGGTTCTTGGGCTCGGTGACCGACCCCCCGAAACGGGCGAACCGGTGGCGGCGGCGCCTGATCCGGGTGGCCGTGGTGGCGGTGGCCGTGCTGCTCGTCGCCAGTCTTCCGTGGCTGTGGACGACGATCTCGGCGCGCGGCCACGTGTACGACGAGGCCGACGCGCCGGCCGCCGACGTCGTCATCGTCCTGGGCACCGCCGTGGCCGCCGATCGCCGTCAACCGGGCGACCGGCTGGCCGGCCGGCTGCAGACCGCCGCCGAGTTGGTCAACAGCGGCCGGGCGCGCGTGGTCCTCGTGTCGGGCGACGGGGCCGGCACGTCGGGTGACGAGCCGGCGGTGATGACGTCGTACCTGACCGACCTCGGTGTCGATCCGCGTCGGGTGGTGGCCGACCCGTACGGCCTGGACACCTACGACAGCTGTGCCCGGGCGCGCGAGGTGTACGGGGTCGAGCGGGCCCTCGTCGTGACCCAGTCGTACCACCTGTCCCGGGCCGTGACGCTGTGCCGACATCTCGGTCTCGACGTCGACGGGGTGGCCGCGCGCTGCGCCGGGTGCGGCCGGGCCCTGCTGGCCGAGAAGTCGCTCCGGGACTACTTCGCCAGTGGCAAGGCGGCATGGGACGCTGTCCGCGACCGGCCGCCCGCGGTGCGCTCGCCCGCGGATCCGGCGGTCCGGAACGCGCAGCGCGGCTGACCCGCCGTCGAGTCCAGCGTCGACGCATCCGTACGGACGCGAGCTGCTCGGCCTGACAACGTGCTGGAAACTACAACAGACTCAGTCGTGCCCAGTAGGTGGGACATCAAATTTGGAAAATGGGCGGACGTGGAAGCTGCCGGTACCCGTCGGCGTGAACGTGCTGCTGGGGATTCCGGCAATCGTGCCGTTGTTCCTGGCGTGGTACATCATGGTGAACGGTCCGCTGGCGACCCTGGGGTGGACGCAGCGGGACCCGAACGAGGACGACGGGATGCTCCTCTGGCTGGTCATCGCCGCGCCGGTGTTCGGCCTGTTCGGCCTGATCTGGGGTCTGAACAATCTGTGGATGCGTCGCAGGACGGCCGCCCCGGGATCCCGGTACTGGCTCGCGTGCGTTGCCGCCTCCCTTGCGCCGTACGTCGTGGGTTTCTTTCTGTTCTGACCAATCCGGGAAGGGATACCGAAAACATGGATCACCAGATAACTCGGGGTCGGCTGCTGGTCAGGTGGTGGCGAAGGCGGCCCGGCGACGGGCGTCGACCTCGGCGGCCAGTGCCGGGGCACGCTCCAGCGCCTCCGGGTGGCCGCACCCGGCCAGCCAGTTGGCGAGCATCAGGTGGCCGCCCTCGGTGAGCACCGACTCGGGGTGGAACTGCACGCCCTCGATCGGCAGCGTCCGGTGCCGCATCGCCATCACCACGCCGGAACCGGTCCAGCCGGTGACCTCCAGCTCGTCCGGAAGCGTCTCGGGCAGCACGGCCAGCGAGTGGTAACGGGTGGCGGTGAACGGGTCCGGCAGGCCCTCGAGCACGCCGACGGACTGGTGCCGCACCTCGGAGGTCTTGCCGTGCAGCAGCTCGGGGGCGCGGGTCACGGTCGCCCCGAACGCCTCGCCGATCGCCTGGTGGCCGAGACAGACGCCGAAGATCGGCAGCTGACCCGCGTACTCCCGGATGACGTCGAGGCAGACACCGGCCCGGTCGGGGCTGCCCGGACCGGGTGAGAGCAGGATGCCGGCGGCACCCGACCGGCCCACGTCGGCGACGTCGATCTCGTCGTTGCGGCGGACCTCGCAGTCCACCCCGAGCTGGCCCAGATACTGCACGAGGTTGAAGACGAACGAGTCGTAGTTGTCGATCACCAGGACGCGCATGGTCACCTGTTCGGGGAGGGCGGCGCGGAGTTGTTGCGGTCGGTGTCGTACGGCAGCTCGTGCTCGTCGCCGGCCGGGGCCTCGTCGGTCACCGCGTCGCCGCCGCCCGACTCGCCGGGTACGCCGGAGTCCTGGGTGACCTGCACGTCGTCGAAGGGCAGCAGTGGCTCGGCCCAGGGGAAGGCCACGTACCAGAGCAGGGCCACCGCGGCGGCGGCGAGCAGCACCGAGCCGGTCAGCTTGCCGGCCAGGCCGAACGGCAGCTTGCGCCAGATGAACGCGTACATCGGGTCAGCCTCCCAGCTCCGCCGGGCGGCCCGCCGACTTGGGTTGGGTCCGGTCCAGCTCGGCATGGATGATCAGGCGCTGGTAGTTGTCGAACTTGGGGTTGCAGGTGGTGAGGGTGAGCATCCGCCTGGTGGGCTTCTTGTCCGGCTCGCCGGGCACCGGCGCCACCACCTCGACCTGCGTCGGCTTGACGATCCGGGACTGCGACACCCGGTAGACGTACCACTCGGTCTTGCCCTCGACCACGATCGCGTCGCCGTCGTCCAGCTCGTCCAGCCGCCAGAAGGTGGCCCGGTTGCGGTGGCCGGCGACGGAGAAGTTGCCGACCTGTCCCGGCAGGGCGCTGGTCGGGTAGTGGCCCGGGGCGTACCGGATGTCGGCCTGGGTGACGCCCTCGACCACCACCCAGTTCTTGTCGAGCTTGGGGATGTAGAGGCCCGCGATGGGCTTGCCGCGGACCGGCGGCGACGGTTTGACGCTCGGGGTGGCCGACGGGGCGACCGTGGGGTCGTCGGTGGGCCCCCACGCCTGGGCGAGCTCGTTGCTGAGGTCGTTCTGGTGGGCGTCGACGATGGCCGACTTGCCCCACACCTCGTAGCCGGCGAAGAGCAGCACTACCAGCCCGAAGGTGATGAGGACCTCGCCGGTCACCCGGATGCCCGTGCGCAGCCGGGAGGCGAGCGAGGGACGGGTGAGCTCGGAGTAGACGCTCTTGTAGCCCTCGCCGGTCTGCTCGGGTCGGAGTTGGACCACCCGCTCGCCGCGTCGTGGCCGCGGAGGGTCGGCGGGGCTCTCGTCGGCGCCGGCCGGGTCGTCGGTGGTCGGAGTGCGGGGGACGGCGCCCATCAGCGCCGTGGAGTCCATGGCCGGCGGCCGGGGCACGGGCCCGGCGGGCACCTTCGGGATCAGCGCGGTCGCACCCGGGTCGGCGGTGCGGTCGGGGCCGGCCGGCGAGACCGGGGCGGCCGGCGAGCCGGTCGGCCGCGCGGGCCCGGTGCCGACCTGGGGGAAAAGCGCGGTGGGGGCGTCGCCACCCGGAGAGGTCGGTGTGCCGGGCGTCGCGGGCCGGGTCGGCGTGCCACCTGCCGTGCCCGGAGGAGTCGGGTGGCCACCCGGCAGGCCCGGGTGGGCCGGGTTGGCACCCGACAGGCCGGGCGTACCGCCGGAGGCCGGCGGTACGCCCGGCCTGTCGGG
>NZ_QGKR01000152.1 GCF_003172955.1 Micromonospora acroterricola
CCCGGGGTGCGGGCGGCGGCCGGCGCCGGTGCGGGGGGCTTCTCGCGCTGCATGGGTGTGCCGTAGCCGAGGCGGGCGAGTTCCCGGGTGGCGGCCCGCTTGTCCCCGCCGTGGTTGAGCAGCGCGTACACGTACGGCTTGGTCATGGACTCTTCGGTGGGCAGGCCGGCGTCGGTGGAGAACACCCAGAGGCGGTCGCGATGGGGGTCTTTGCCGGTGGTGGCGGAAATCCCGGCGGTGGTCTTGTCGGGGCGCACCCATTCGCAGTAGCTGCCGGGCTGGCCGGAGGCGATGCGCCAGCCGGCGCCGCCGAGGAGCAGCTGGTCGTCCCAGTCGACGCGCTGCTCGAAGTCGTCGTTGGGGGTGATGTGTCCGGCGGCGCGGACGACTTCGAGGCGCCGCGCTGCGGCGGGCGCGGCGGTGGGCTGCGGGTCGGGGTGCTGCTGCAGGCCGGCGGTGAGGCCGTCGCGGAGTTCGCGGATGCTGTACCGGCCGGGCTGGGCGTCGATGATGCGGCAGGGCCGCACGAGCCCTTCCTTGCGGTTGGTGGTGCCGGGGATGCGCAGGATGCGGGCGAGGTCGCCGACGGGCCCGTAGTGCCAGCCGAGCGTTGTCGCCGAGCGGGCGATGACGGCCTGCCAGCGGGCAGACATTTCCTTGATCGCGGTGAGGTTGTCGGCGGTGATGTCGACGTGCTGGTCGAGCAGCCACCACGGGTACAGGCCGCCGCCGGAGTGCACCCAGAGGGTCGGCGCGGGCAGCCCGGAGTCGGTGATGATCTGCCGGGCGTCATCCTCGGTGGGAGGCAGCGGCCGGGTGACGCAGACGTGCCGGTCCTTGAGCGGGCAGTCGTCGGCGCAGACGTCGTGCTTGTGGCCGGGGCCGGCGATGTCGAGGTCGGCCCACAGGCCGGGGAGGGCGAGGCTGTCGGCGGCGCTCCCCCGGCCGCCGCTGCCGGGCTTGCCCTTGAGGGTGGTGACGCGCAGGTAGATGCCTTCCGGCTGTGCCTTGTCGAGCTCGGCGACGTAGGCGGCGGCCTGGTCGTAGTCGGCGAAGGCGCGGCCGGTCCAGTTGCCGGTGGAGCTGACGTGCACGAGGCCGGGGGTGCTGACGTAGAGCACGTCGAACCACGTCCGGACCATGGTCGGTTCCAGGGCGGTCGTCTGCTGCTCGGTGCTCGTCATCTATGTGGCTCCTGAGCTGGTCGGTTCGGGGAGGGTGGTGCCGGGGCTCCGGGGCCGCCGGCCAACCGGGGAGGTGGCTGGCCGGCGACGCTGGGGCACCGGTTCCTAGGCAGCGGCGGCGGCGACGACCTTGGCCTTCTGCTCGTCGCCGAGGACGTCCCACAGGGCCTGGTCGACGCTGGCCGGCTTCTGCAGGCCGCCGTTAGCGGACGGCGCCGACGTGATCGGCGTGGGCGCCGGGGCCGCGGCCGGGGCGGTGGTGCCGGCGCGGCGGACGGTCACCTCGAAGTGCTTCAGCGTTTTGCCGCCGGCGCGCTTCTCGTTCTGGGTGAAGGTGACCGTGAGGTGGTCGCCGGCCTCGGGCCGCTTCTCGGCGAGGGCGGCCTTGAGCCGGACCTGGCCGGCGGTGATGGTGCGCTCCTCGCCGTCGTCGGTGGTCAGCAGGATCTGCGGCGCGACCTTGCCGTCGTCGAAGCGGTGGGAGCGGACGGCGGTGATGGTGCCGGAGACGGTGTCGCCGACGTTCTCGAACTTGACGAACGCGCCGCCCTCACGGATCTCGGGGTCATCCCAAACAGACATGTGGTGCTCCTTGTGGTTGGGCCGGGCTTGGGCCGTGCCGGGGTTGGGTTGGTGCACCTGGACGGTCATGCCCAGGGGTCTGGGTTGCCGGGACATCCGGTGTCGTCGGCGGGGGTGTTGGGCCGAAAGAACCGGCAGTACCGGCAGTCCTTCGTGGGGGTGGCCGGGATAGCACCCCACATGGCCGGGTTGTTGGCGACGTCGAGGTCGGTCAGCAGGGCCTCGGTGGCGTAGAGCCGGTCGAGGGCCTTCTGTGCGATCTCGGGGTCGTAGGGTTCGGTCCACTCCCACGACTTGCCGTAGTCCCAGCTGCGGGAGAGGCAGACGACGCGGACCCAGAGGACGTCGCGGCCGGCACGTTCGTGGCCGAGCCCGTACAGGTGCGCTTGGACCCGGTACTCGGGGCGCATCTCCTTGCGGTACTTGGTGATGGACGAGTCGCCGACGAGCTTCCAGTCGATGACGGTGCCGGTGTCGGTGTCGTAGGCGTCGCCGCTGCCGGAGATGGTGTCGTCGGGCCACACCTTCTGCTCGACGATCCACCGCTCGCGGCCGAGGATCTCGTTGTGGGCGGTGAGGGCGTCGGCGATGTAGGCGTGAACGGCGGTGCCTTGGATGGGCGCCCAGGGCAGCCGCAGGTCGGGCTGCTCGGGGGTGCCGGCGAGTTTGTAGGCGAGGGCCCGCTGGCAGGGCACGCCGATCTCGGAGGGGCCGATCTTCTTCTGTCGGCTGCGGGCGGAGTTGGCTTCGTGGTCGTAGAGGAGTGCGCGTAGGTCGTCGAGGGTGGGCGGTGGCGGGGCGGTGATGGCGTCGACAAACCGGTCCATGGCACGGGTCTTGCCGGTCGCGGCCGGGCCGGTGACGACGGTGAACAGGTCGGCCGGCGGTACGGGCTGCTCCGGTTGGGCGGCCGGTTCGCAGCCGATGTGCCAGCCGGCCCCGGTGGCCGGGTCGGTGACGAGCATCGGGTCGAGGCGCTCACCGCAGCGGGCGAGGCAGTGTGGCTTCGGTGCCGGCGCCGGTTTGGTGGTGAGGCTGGCGATGACCGCGTCGAGGGTGGCCTGGTCGACGCTCATGCCGCCATCTCCGTGTGCTCCAGCGTCTTCTCTTCGTCGAGGTCGGCGCGGGAGCAGCCGGGGCACTTGACGCCGCCGCTGATGTAGAGGCGGTCGCGGGTGTCCCAGCGGTCCTCGGGCTCGTCGCAGGTGACGCAGGTGTTGCCGGCCTGCTCCTGCTGCTTGGTCGCGGCGGCCTCTCGCGCCTGCTGCCTCTCGCGTCGGCGCAGTAGCGCGGTCCGTTGGTGGTCGGACAACCCACCCCAAATTCCGTGCTTCTCACGCCGGTCGAGGGCGTCCTTGAGGCATTCGAGGCGGACCGGGCAGCGCCGGCAGATCCGTCGGGCGGCGGTGCTGTCGCCGCCCTTGTCGGGGTAGAACTCGTTGGTGTCGGTGCCCTGGCAGTTGGCCTGGCTCATCCAGGCCGGTGTGGGCCTGAGCGGGACGCTGATCATCGGGTTGCTCCGGTCAGGTGGGGCTCGCCCAGCTCCCGCAGCCACTGTTGGGCGGTGTGGCGGGCGGACAGTTCGGCGTAGATGGGTGCGCCGGCGTCGGGGAGGGCGCGGCGGATGACCTGCGTGGGTGCGTCGATGTCGGTGTGGTGGGTGCGGACGCGGACGGTGGCGGGTTGCCGGTAGTCGTCGACGTTGTAGGGGTCGTCGGCGGGCTGGCTGCGGTAGCGGAGCCACCAGAGGCCGACGCCGGCGGTGGTGGCGAGGACGGGCATGGCGGTGACGATGAGGATGGGGAGTGCGGCGGTGAGGGTGTCGGCGATGGTGTCGAGGCTCATCGGGTCACCTGCTCGGCGGCCTTGCCGTTGATGCGGTCGGCGCAGGTGTTGTTGACGTTGATGGAGCCGTAGGGCATGACGGTGGCCGTGGTGGTGGCGGGCCGCCCGCAGGTGGTGGTGCTGCCGTGGACGAGGTGGCACTCGCAGGGGTGGATTCCGGCGGTGGTGAGTTGGTCGGCGAACCTGGTGTTGGCGGCCGTCAGCAGGTCGACCTCGTTGCCCGCTTCGGTGAGAAGGGCACCGATGTCGTCGCGTTGCTGCCGTACCCGGGCGTTCTCGGCGACCAGCCGGCCGACCTCGTCGGCGCGGTCGGCGGCGTACTCGCGGGACTCGGTGAGGGCGCGGAGGGTGGCGTCCCGGGTCGCCCGCGCAGTGCGGAGCCAGGCGGTGAGGTTGTCGTTCTCCCCAGCGAGCTTGGCGCTCTTCAGCCGCTCTGTCTCCAGTTCGGCGGTCAGCTCGTCGACCTTGGCCCACGCCGCGTCGGTGTCCTCTTCCCACGCCTTGCCGGCGTCCATGAGTCGCACGGTGGCGACGGCAGCCCACGCGGCGAGGGACATCGGGTTGGCGGCTGCGGCGGCGAGGTCGCGGGTGAGTTCGGCGGCGAACACCTCGGGGCCGACCTCGGCGAGGCGGGTCTTGCGGGCGGGGTCGCCCGTGAGGTCTTCGATGTTGGCGACCGCGTCGGGGTATGCCTGGTCGAGGCGGTGGATTTCGTGGGCGCTGTAGTCGGTCACGATTCGCTCCCGGAGAAGAGGGCCAGCCACACGGCGGCGAGGACGATGAGGAAGGCGACGACGGTCATGCGTGCCTCCGGTGGGTGAGCCGGGGCAGGTGCCATCCGCGCAGCCACGCCGGCCGGATGTCGTACAGCCGCCGCCGGTAGACGGCGAGGACTTCGGCGAGGTACTGCGGGGTGCTGATGGCGGTCTGGGCGGCGCGCATCTGGTGGCGCAGCGCCCGCCAGCGCAGGTACCAGCCGCCGGCGGTGAAGCACAGGGCGTGGGTGACGGCGAGGGCGGCGATGAGGATCAGCTCGGTGGCCATCACGACGCCTCCGCCAGGTCCGCGATCCGCTCCGCCTTGATCAACCGTTCTACGCCCAAGTCGGCGTACCGCTGGTCGGACTCGAAACCGACGAACCGGCGGCCGGCGAGCAGCGCGGCCACGCCGGTTGAGCACACCCCGGCGGTCGGGTCGAGGACCGTCTCACCGAGGCACGACGACGACTCGACCAGCGGACGCAGCAGCGGTACCGGCTTTTCGTCGGGGTGGCGGACCTGCCCGGAGTTGGGTCGGGCAGCCTGGATGACGGAGCCCTGCCGCAGGCGGGCGGCGAGCCGGCCGGAGCCCTTGTCCCGGTTGCGGGCGGACCACTCGTAGACGCCGAAGGTGATTCGCTCGTGCTCCGGTCCCCACGGCACCGACAGGTTCCCCGGGCCCAGGTGCTGCTTGTCCCAGATCAGTTCGGCAGTGGCGCCGAGGTCGCACAGCTTGGCGACCTGGTCGGGGGTATAGCCGAAAACGTAGGTATGGCGGTGGTTGCGCAGCAGCCGGCGGACCATGTCGCCGAGGACGGCGGGCCAGTCGATGCTGCCGTCATCTCCGGCCATCCGGTCGAACTGGTCGGTGCGGCGGCCGGAGCGCCAGTTCACCCCGTACGGGGGGTCGGCGATGATCAGGTCGATGGAGCGGGCGGGCAGTGTGGGTGCGATGTCGCGGCAGTCGCCGAGGTAGAGGGTGGCGCGGGGGCTCTGGTAGTAGGGCTCCATCACGACCTCACCTCCCGGCTGCGGGTGACGGCGCGGGCGAGGTCGTCGAGCAGCGGCCCGACCGGCGGGTCCTGCGCGATGGCGTCGCACAGGTCGGTGAGGTGCTGCCGGTTGGCGTTGGGTGCCCAGCGGGTGAGGGCCTCGTCGGTGTGGCGGGGGAGCGCCGGAGTCCGGATCAGCC
>NZ_QGKR01000076.1 GCF_003172955.1 Micromonospora acroterricola
CCCACCCGGTCTCCGGACCGCCCGCGCGCCCGGTCTCCGCACCGCCGGCCTACACCGTGTCGGTGCCGCCCGTGCACCCGGTCTCCGGACCGCCGGTTGACCCGGTCTCCGGATCGCCGGCGCATCCCGTGTCGGGACCCCCCGCACGCCGCCCGGTCTCCGGACCGCCGGGTCGGCCGGTCTCTGGCGCCCCCCGCACCTGGGCCGACGATCTGTTCGACGAGACGCAGCCAGCGGCCGACCCGACACCGACCGAGGCGCCCCGGCCGATCTCGGGCGTACCGAGTGCCGGAACGCAGCACCACGTCGACCCCGCGTTCACCGCGCCCGACTCCCAGGTCTCCGCACCCCCGGACGAGCCCGTCGACGCATCTGCCAACTCGTCGGCCGATCGCCTCGACGATCTCGCGCCGCTGGACCGGCCGACGTCGGCACCGCCGGCGCCGGTCGACGCCCACCAGCCCAGCCCCGCACCGCTGGACCGGCCCGTCTCCGCCCCTCCCAGCGCGAACAACGACCCGAGCGAGCGCGACCCGCTGGACTCGGTGCCGGCCGCGCCGTACGACCCGCTCTCGGAGGCGTGGGCCGATCAGAGCGACGCCGGGCCGCCAGCCGGTACGCCGACCGACGACCGCTCCACCGCCGGTGCGTCGTCGGCCCGGTCCTCCACGTCCGACAGCGACAGGGAGCAGCCCTTCTCGGCAGCGTCCGTCCCCGCCCCGCCCGCAGCGCCCGTGTCCGGGCCGCCGCTCTCCGCCGCACCGGTCTCGGCGCCACCCGCGTGGGCGGCAGCTGTGCCCGCACCGCCTGACGCGACGCCGCCCTCCTCCACGGCACCTGTCTCCGCGCCGCCTGCCGCCGCAGCACCCTCGTCCGCCGCACCCGTCTCCGCGCCGCCAGTCTCCGCGGGACCCATGTCCGCCGCACCCGTCTCCGCGCCACCGGTCCCCGCGCCGCCCGCCGCCGCATCCGTGTCCGGGCCGCCGGCCGGCGCCGTTCCGGGGCCTCGCGCCGGGTCGCCCGGGGAGAGCGTGCCGGTGTCCGCGCCACCCGACACCGTGCCGCCCGCGAAGCAGCGGTCGCTGGCCGAGCAGGGCGACCCGGAGCAGGTTCTCGCGGCGTACCGGTGGCGGCTGGACCCGGTCACCCTGCGCGAGGAGCTGCCGGAGCCGGACGACATGCGGGCCATCCGGCGGCGGCTGACCGAGAAGTTGGGGTCGGCCGTCGACAACCGCGCCCGGGCCCGGCTGCTCAGCCTGCGGGCGGTGGCCTCCCGGATCCTCGGCGACCTGGACGACGCGCTGGCGGACGGGCGGCTCGCCCTCACCTACGCCGATGCCACCGGCGAGTTGCGCCGCACCGCGCTGGCCCAGGCCCGCCTGGCCCACGTGCTGCGGTGGCGCGGCGACTTCGCCGAGGCCGACCAGCTCTTCGCCAAGGCCACCTCGATCGAGTTGCCCGACCGGCTGCGGGCCGCGATCCACGAGCACGCCGGGCGGTCCTGCTACGACCAGGGCCGCCTGATGGAAGCCTGCCACCACTTCGAGCAGGCCCTCGACCTGCGCGGCGCCGGCGACGCCGAGCTGCTGGACCGGATCCGGGTGGCCCTCGACGCGGTCGCCGCCCGGGCCGCGGCGGACGGCTTCGGGCCGTACCCCCGGAGTCGGGACGAGGTGCTCGACCGCGACCGGCCCCCGGCGCCCGGCCAGGCCGGGGCGCTGTGGGGCTACACCGACCCGGACGGCGACCTGGTCATCCCCGCGAGGTACGCGGAGGTGCAGCCGTTCCACGACGGGCTGGCCTGGGTCCGACGGCCGGACAGCGACCGGTGGTCGTTGATCAACCTGCTCGGTACGACGGTGATCCCGCCGTCGTACCGTGCGGCGCGCCCGTTCAGCGACGGCTTGGCCTGGGTGGTCGGCGAGGGAGGCTGGACGGCGATCGACGCGACCGGCGCGGTGCAGGTCCCGCCCAACTTCGCCGAGGTGCGACCGTTCCGCAACGGGGTGGCCGCGGTCCGGCGCGAGGGGTGGGGGGCGGTCGACCGGACCGGCCGTATCGTGGTGCCCACCCGCTACCACGGCTTCGCCACGGAGCTGGCCGACGGTCGCAAGGTGGACGGCTTCACCGAGGAGGGCCTCGCCGTGGTCGACGTGGGCGGCCGGCGCGGCGTGGTGGACCGCGGGGGCGCCCTGCTGGTGCCTCCGGCGCACCCGATGCTCGTCATCCACCCGGTGGCGTTCCTGGTCGGCAGCGGCGCCGGGCGCTGGGGTGCGCTGGACCGGCGCGGCGAACCGCTGATCGACCCGGTGCACGTCGACCGCGCCGCCGTGCTGGCGGAGATCGACCGACTACTCACCGACGCCAACCCGGTGCTCTGACCCGTCGTTCGCCGCGGATGATCCACCGGAGCTAGGGTCGGGACATGGAATTCCGACACCTGGGCCGTTCCGGCCTGATGGTCAGCGAGATCTCGTACGGCAACTGGATCACCCACGGTTCTCAGGTCGAGGAGGACGCCGCGTTCGCCTGCGTCCGCGCGGCCCTCGACGCGGGGATCACCACCTTCGACACCGCCGACGTGTACGCCGGCACCCGGGCCGAGGACGTGCTCGGCCGGGCGCTGCAGAACGAGCGCCGCGAGGGCCTGGAGATCTTCACCAAGGTCTACTGGCCGACCGGTCCCGGCCGCAACGACCGCGGCCTGTCCCGCAAGCACATCATGGAGTCGATCAACGGCTCGCTGCGCCGGCTGCGCACCGACTACGTGGACCTCTACCAGGCCCACCGGTACGACCACAGCACCCCGCTGGAAGAGACGATGGAGGCGTTCGCGGACGTCGTGCACTCCGGCAAGGCGCACTACATCGGCGTCTCCGAGTGGTCGGCGGCGCAGCTGCGGGCCGCCCACCCGCTCGCCCGTGAGCTGCACATTCCGCTGGTCTCCAACCAGCCGCAGTACTCGATGCTCTGGCGGGTCATCGAGGCCGAGGTCGTGCCGGCCAGCGAGGAGCTGGGCATCGGCCAGATCGTCTGGTCGCCGATGGCGCAGGGCGTGCTCTCCGGCAAGTACCTGCCGGGGCAGCCGCCGCCGGCGGGTTCCCGCGCCACGGACGAGAAGTCCGGCGCGGGCTTCATCTCCCGGTTCATGACCGACGAGGTGCTGACCCGGGTCCAGCAGCTCAAGCCCCTCGCTGAGCAGGCCGGGCTGAGCATGGCCCAGCTCGCGGTGGCGTGGGTGTTGCAGAACCCGAACGTCTCCTCGGCGATCATCGGCGCGTCCCGCCCGGAGCAGGTGCACGACAACGTCAAGGCGGCCGGGGTGAAGCTCGACTCCGAGCTGCTCAAGGCGATCGACGAGATCGTCGAGCCGGTGACGGAGCGGAACCCGGACAAGACCCAGTCCCCCGCCCAGCGCCCGTAACGCTCAACCCCCGGCCACCGGCCTCGCCGATCCGGGGCTTGTCGCTGCCGATGGAACTGAACAGGCAGCGATGAGCCCTGGATCGGCGGAGGGGTCAGCTCTGCCAGAAACGGATCTGGTCCAGGCCTGTCGCATAGAGCCAGGAGGGCAGGCCCAGGACGTCTCCGATGGCGAAGACCGCGTCGAAGAACCAGCCGCCGATGCGCGGGTTCCACAGGAGCGCGAAGAGCAGCAGGAAGCCGTACGGGGCGAACAGGTCGTACATCCGGCGCCACTGCGGGTTGAGCCACGGCTGGATCATGTTGCCGCCGTCCAGGCCGGGAACCGGCAGCAGGTTGAGGACGCTCGCGGTGAGCTGGAGGAACGCCAACAGCGCCACCCCGGCCCAGAACTCCACCGGGCCGCCCGCCTGGCCGCCGATCCGCACCGCCGCCACCAGCAGCAGCGTGAACAGCACGTTGGTCGCGGGGCCGGCGAGGCTGACCAGGGTGTGCCGCAGCCTGCCCGGGATGGCGTGCCGGTCCACCCACACCGCGCCGCCGGGCAGGCCGATGCCGCCGAGCAGCACCACCACCACGGGCAGCACGATCGACAGCAGCGGGTGGGTGTACTTGAACGGGTTGAGCGTCAGGTAGCCGCGGTGGGCGATGTCCCGGTCGCCGGCCCGGTACGCGACCACCGCGTGCGCGTACTCGTGCAGGCAGAGCGAGACCAGCCAGCCGGAGACCACGAAGAGGAACACGTCGAACCGGACGTTGCCGTACCCGTTCCAGGTGAGCGCCCCACTGACCGCGAAGAGGGCGACCAGGCCGAGGAAGACCGGGCTGGGCCGGAACGCGGCCTTGGGCACCCCGAGCACCAGCCGCTCCCCGCCCGGCCGGTCGTAGCCCATCACTCGGCCGTGGGCAGCAGGCTCATCCGGTACTCCACCCGGTCGTCCTCCACGAGCGCGACCGAGGTGACGCCGGATGCCGCGAGCTCCCGCCAGGTCTGACCGATCCAGGATTCGGCGTCGGCCTGGCTGCTGAACGACTCCGCCGGTCCCTCGACCGTCCGGCCGTCCGTGCCCTCGTACCGCCAGCTCCACGCCATGCCGCGTCTCCCCTCGCCGCTGAAGTCCCCGTGGGACGAACCCTCGCCAGCGTAGTCGGCCCGACCCGGAACGGCCGCTCGCTCGCCCCGGCCGCGACCCACGGGCTGATCAACACATCGGCGTCGGCCGGTACGGTGGCCCGGTGCTGACACGCGGAGTGCTGCTCGACGACCGGTACCGGCTGGGCGAGCGGGTGGCGACGGGCGGGATGGGCGCGGTCTGGCGCGGCACCGACGTGCTGCTGGAACGCGAGGTGGCGGTGAAGGTGCTGCTGCCGTCGCTGGTCGCCGACCCGGAGTTCACCGCCCGGTTCCGGGCCGAGGCGCGGATGCTGGCGGCGCTGCGGCACCCCGGCGTGGTCGCGGTGCACGACGTCGGGCAGGCGCGGCTCGCGGACGGCAGCCGGGTCGACTACCTGGTGATGGAGTACGTCGAGGGCGAGCCCCTGTCCGCGCGGGTGCGGACGGCGGGGCGGCTGGACCCGGCCTCGACCATGTCGGTGCTGGCCCAGGCGGCGGACGCGCTGCACACCGCCCACCTCGCCGGCATCGTGCACCGGGACGTGAAGCCCGGCAACCTGCTGGTCAAGGCGGACGGCAGGGTGGTGCTGGTCGACTTCGGGATCGCCCGGTCCAGCAGCATGGCCGGGCTCACCGCCGCGAACATGGTGCTCGGCACCGCCTCGTACATGTCTCCCGAGCAGGCCACCGGTCAGCCGGTCTCACCGGCCACCGACGTCTACGCGCTGGGCGCGGTGGCGTACTTCTGCCTCGCCGGGCAACCGCCGTTCGACGGCGACAACCCGCTCGCGGTGGCGCTGCGGCACGCCCAGGACGAGCCGGCGGCGCTGCCGTCGGACACCCCACCCGCGGTGGCGGCGGTCGTCGCCCGCGCGCTGGCCAAGCGGCCGGCGGACCGGTTCGCCAGCGCCGCCGAGCTGGCCGGCGCCGTTGCCGACGCCCGGGACGCGACCCTGGCCAGCATTCCGCCCGCCGCCCGCCCACCGTGGGCCCTGGCCGCCCCGGCACGCAC
>NZ_QGKR01000059.1 GCF_003172955.1 Micromonospora acroterricola
GGGCGGGGTGAGGCGGGCTGGGGGTCACCAGCGGCGCGGATCGGCGGTGGCGGGCGGGATCCGCCCCGCCCGCCACCGGCCGGCGGTCAGGTGACCGTGATGGTCAGGTTGGCCGAGCGGGTCTCCCCGCTGGTGTAGGTGACCGTCACCCGGGCGGTGAAGGTTCCCTTGCGCGGGTAGCTGTGACCGGTCGACCGCAGCGTCGCGCCGTGGGTGACGGCGGTGTTGTCGCCGAAGTCCCACGCGTAGTCGGTGATGCTCTGCCCGGACGGCGCCGTCGCGGTGGCGGTCAGGGTGGTGCTCAGCGGTGCGGTGCCGCTGCCGGGGCTGGCCGCGAGGGTGAGCGTCCCGCCGGGCTCCTGCTTGACGCCGGCCCCGTTGAACCGCAGCCAGTCCAGCGAGAGCAGGTCCGGGGTGCCACCGACCTGGGCGGCGTTGACGAACTTCGCGTACAGGGTGGTGGTGCCGGCGGGCTTGTTGGTCAACGTGACGGTGGGGGAGACCAGGTTGTCCCACCCGCCGGTCGATCCGATGGTGGCCCTGCCGATCAGCGTGCCGGTCGGTGAGCCGGTTCGCAGCTCGATGTCGCCGCCCAGCCCGCCGTTGGTCACCCCGAGCGTCACCGAGCCGACGTTGCGCAGGTCCACCGGCCCGTACGCCGCCCAGTCGTTGTGGTCGACGTCGCCGAGCCGCTTGCCGGCGCGGGCGGTGGCCCGGTCGTTCACCGTGAGGCCGGACTGGGCGGTGAAGTGCTCGGCCTCCTTGCTCTTGGGCTGCAACTGCGCCCGGGTCGAGCCGGTCAGGGCCGGTACGCCGCCGACCGCTCCGCCGTCGGTGTACTGCGCGGTGACGACGGTGTAGAGGTTCTGCCCCGGCCCGTGCCCGTCACCGGCGTCGGCCTCGGTGGCGAGCAGCCCCGAGCAGCCGGTGTACACGTCCAGCGGGTGGGCGTGCGAGTCGTGGCCGAGCTGGGTCTGCACGGTCACCTTCGCGCAGTCGATGGTGGCGTCCTCCGGGTCGGTGACCGTCACCGTGTACGGGATCTTGTCGCCGAAGTCGAAGAAGCCGCCGTCGGGGACGGTGATGGTCACCGTGGGCCGGGTGTTGCCGACCACCACGTCGGTGACCGCGCTGGCGGTCAACCCGTTGCCGCTGTTGCGGACGGTCAGCCGGGCGGTGAACTTCCCAGCGGACGGGTAGGTGTAGCTCGGGTTGGCGGCGGTGGAGTCGGTGCTGCCGTCGTTGGTGAAGTCCCAGGCGTAGCTGAGCGCCGAGCCGTCCCCGGCGGTGGATCCGGCCGAGGAGAAGGCCACCGTCAGCGGCGGGCGTCCACTGTCCGGGTTGGAGGCGATCTTCGCGGTCGGCGGGCGGCCGTTGGCCACGTAGTCGATGCGGTAGATGCCCGCGCCGGCGTTGCTGCCGCCGCGACCGCTGCCGGTGCCCTCGCCGAAGTCGATGACGTAGAGCGAGCCGTCCGGGCCGAACTCCGCCTCGAAGGGCTGGATCCAGCTCATGTTGCCGAAGATCCCGTTGATCGACTGGAGGTCGCCCACGGCGGTGGGCCCGAAGCGGGCGTTGTTGAACGTCTGCGCCGTTCTGTGGATCGAGAGCGTCTTGAACCACTTGCGGGTGAACTCGTAGGTGATCCACTTGCCGTCGAAGTACTCCGGGAACTTCGTGGTCCGGGTGTTGGCCGGGTCGTGGTCGTAGACCGGGCCGCTCATCGGGCCGCCACCGCCGGTGCCCACCTCGGGGAACTGGCTGGAGGCGGAGTACGCGTACCAGACCAGCGCCGACCTCGCCGCCGGCAGGGTGGTCAGGCCGGTGTTGTTGGGCGAGTTGTTCACCGGCGCGGCGCAGTTGAACTTTGCCCCCGGGGTGCTGGTGGCGAAGTTGTAGTCGTTGAACGGGATGTTGTTGCCCACGCAGTACGGCCAGCCGTAGTTGCCGGCGGCGGTGATCCGGTTGAACTCGACGGTCCCCTCCGGACCCCGGTTGGGGTCGGCGGCGCGGGCGTCCGGGCCGTAGTCGCCGACCAGCAGGGCGTTGGTGTGCGGGTCGATCGTGATCCGGAACGGATTGCGCATGCCCATCGCGTAGATCTCGGGCCGGGTCTTCGCGGTGCCGGCCGGGAACAGGTTGCCGCTCGGGATCGTGTACGTGCCGTCGGCCTGGGGGGTGATCCGCAGGATCTTGCCGCGCAGGTCGTTGGTGTTGCCGGCGGTGCCCTGGGCGTCCCAGGCGGCCCGCCCGGCCTGCTCGTCGATGGGCGTGTACCCGCTGGAGGCGAACGGGTCGGTGTTGTCGCCGATGGCGGCGTAGAGCCGCCCGGCGGCGTCCATGGTGAGCGAGCCGCCCATGTGCGAGTTCGCCCGGCCCACGCCGCGGTACGTGGGGATGGCCAGCAGCCGCTTCTCCGAGGAGAGGGAGACGCTGTTGTTGGCGACCGTGAACCGGGACAGGTTGAGCTGTTTCAGGGTCTTGTCCGACCACAGGAGATAGACCCAGCCGTTGCTGGCGAAGTTGCGGTCCAGGGTCATCCCGAGCAGCCCGTCGGACTGGTCGGTCATCGCCGAGGTGTAGGCGAAGTCCAGCAGCGTGGTGACCTGGAGGGTGTCGGAGTTGACCACCTTCAACGCGCCGGTGCGCTGGATGTAGTAGACCTTCCGGTCGGGGGCGACGGCCAGCTCGAACGGGTCGGCGAGGTTCTCGGTGACCAGCCCCACCCGCTCGAAGTTGCCCGTCTCGGTGGCCGAGCAGTCGCCGGCGACCGCGCCGGCCGCCCACTCGATGCCGTAGCGCAGGTGCTCCAGGAAGGTCGGCGTGCTGAACTGGGAGCTGGCGTGCCCGCCGGCGGTGAACCAGGACCGGCCGCCGTCGTAGCGCTGACACCAGGAGTACGCGTGGTCGACGCCCTCGTCCAGCCCGTTGATCCCGTCGCGCACCTTGATCTGCGCGAGGGTGTGCACGTTGCCGGTCGGATTGGTCCGCCAGTTGTACCACTCCTCGCTCTGCTCCCACAGCTCCGGCAGGTTGCGGGTCGACGGGTGCGCCCGGTCGAGCACCTTGACCCGGCCCGGGAAGGTGCCGCCGGTGGCCGAGAAGTCGGGGTGGAAGTCGAAGATGGTGCCCACCAGGCCCTCGTACCAGGGCCAGTCGCGTTCGCTGGCCGAGGCGGCGTGCAGGCCCGCCCAGCCGCCGCCGTTGCGGATGAACGTCTGCAACGCCGCCCGCTGACTGGCGTTGAGCAGGTCACCGGAGGCGGGGGTCGAGTTGGTGTTGTTGAAGACCAGGGCGTCGAAGGTGGCGAGGTTGGCGTCGGTGAACGCGGCCGCGTCGGTGGTGGCGACGACCTCGAAGTTGTGGGCGACGCCGAGCTGCTGGATCGCGGCGACGCCGGCCGGGATCGAGTCGTGGTAGAAGTTGGTGATCTTGGAGAAGACCAGCACCCGGAAGCGGGGGGCCGCCTCGGCGGGCAGGGCGGTGGTGGTGCTCAGCACGGTGGCGACGGCGAGCAGGAGGAGGCAGAACGCGCGTAGGTGTTTGGGCATGGGGGCGCTCCCTGTCGGACGGTGAGGGTCGGAAAGCGCTTTCTTCGCTGCCCGCATCACGGTACTGACAGCCAGTGATGACCGTCAATAGTCCGAAGGTAAGCGGTTTCCTGGCCCAACCGTCCCGCGCGTGCCCCGTCAGCCCAGCGGCACCTGCGCCGGCCGGTCGCCGTCCGTCGGGGCGCCGACCCCCTCGTGTGTGGCGATCGGCGCCGCGACGATCCGGCTCGGCACCACGGGCGCGTCCCGGCCCGTGCCCCGGCGGCCGCCACCGCCGGTGGACTGCTCGTGGTAGTCCTGCTCCACGTTGACCGCCCACACGTCGTGTGCGCTGCCGGTGGCGATGTTCTCCGCCGCGAGCATCGCGGTCAGCATCGAGTGGTCCTGGTTGTTGTAGCGGTGCATGCCGTTGCGTCCCACCGGGTGCACGTTGGGCACCTCCTCGGCCAGCCACGCCCGGATCACGTCCACGTTGTGCTGGTAGCGCTCGTCGTACACCGGGTACGCCTTCGGCATCCGCACCACGTGGCCGGCCTCGACCACACCGGGCCGGGCCAACCCCAGGCGTTCCAGCTCCGCCGTGGCCAGCGCCACCAGGTCGGCATCCGGGGTACGCCACATCTCGTCATCCTCGAAGACGAAGTACTCCAGGCCCAGGCAGGTGCGACCGTCCTTGACCAGGTACGGCGACCAGGAGCCGAAGTTCTGGATCCGGCCCACCCGCACTCCCGGGTCGTGCACGTAGATCCAGTTGTCCGGGAACGAGAACTCGGCCGGCACCACCAGCGCGACCGTCAGGAAGTCGCGGTAGCGCAGGTCGGCGGCGCAGGCCAGCACCTCCGGCGGCGGCGCCGGGCGCAACGCGGTCACCAGCTCGGAGATCGGCATCGACGAGATCACGTGGTCGGCCGGCTCGGTACGCTGCCCGCCCACCCCGTTGACCGTCACGCTGATCGCCCGCCGTCGCTGCGGGTCACGGTGCACGGCGGTGACCCAGGTGCCGGTCGACACCTCACCACCACGGTGGCGCACCTGCTCGGCGCAGCGCTCCCACATCATCCCGGGCCCGTACTTCGGGTACTGGAACTCCTCGATCAGGCTGGTCACGTCCGTGCGGTAGCGGCGGGGCAGCACCGCGTTGCGGATCGCCTTGGCCAGCGACAGGTTCTTGATCCGCTGCGCGGCCCAGTCCGCCTGGAGCCGGTCCGCCGGCATCCCCCACACCTTCTCCGTGTACGTCTTGAAGAAGATCGAGTACAGCCGCCAGCCAAACCGGGCCGACACCCAGCCCTCGAAGTGCGACTGGTCCCGGGGCGGGCGCAGCCGGGCCCGGGCGTACGAGCCGAGGCAGCGGGCCGCCTCCGGCACCCCCAGGTTGCGCAGCGCGTTCGCCGCGCTGAGCGGGTAGTTGAACAGCGCGCCCCGGTAGAAGATCCGGCTCATCCGGGGCCGGGTCAGGAAGTCCTCGTCCGGCAGGATCTCGTGCCAGAACGCCTCCACGCGGGGCACCTTCGTGAAGAACCGGTGCCCGCCGATGTCGAAACGCCACCCGTCACGCTCCACCGTCCGGCTGATCCCGCCGACCACCTCGTCGGCCTCGAACACCCGTACCGGCAGGCCGTGCCGGAGCAGTTCGTACGCGGCCGTGAGCCCCGCCGGTCCCGCACCGATGACAATCGTGCCGTGCTGCTCGCTCATGCCCTCGCGCTCCCTGCTCACCCCGTGGTTGAGGCGCGGCGCGTACCCGTTCTGCGGCGGACTTCACCCTCGCGGTCACACGGATCGTGGCGGTTTCCGCTCCGGTCGGGCGCGCGGCGGCGTACAACGGAGAGGGCGGCGCCCCCGAGCGGAGGGTGGGCCGGGGGCGCCGCCCTCTCCGTTGTAC
>NZ_QGKR01000259.1 GCF_003172955.1 Micromonospora acroterricola
AACGGACCCTGCCGGCGGCGCCGGTGTTCCGACCGGCTCCCCGACCCCCGGAAAGGGGTGACGCGCCCACCGAGGAGCTGCTCATCTTCGAACAGGTCAACCACTGGTTCCACACCGATGTCGTCGACGGCCAGGACGACCGGGAGTGGTCCAGCCCGGCCGACGACGCCTGGCGCACCGCCGCCCAGGCGACCACCCCCGAGGTCGCCACGACCACCAATTCGGGTCTGCCCAAACGGCAGCCGCAACGGCATCTCGTGCCCGGCGGCGTCACCGTGCCCCAGCAGCAGCAACGGTCCGAGTACCGCGACCCGGCCCAGGTGGCGACGGCGATGGCCGCGTACGCGCGCGGTGTGGCGACCCGACGACGCACCCCGATCAACCTGGGCAACACATGAGGCGACAGGAGAGCACGTGAGCGACCAACAGGATCTCGGCTGGCTGCTGGACAACTTCGCCGCGCGCGCGACCGAGGTCAGCCATGCCATCGCCATCTCCAGCGACGGCCTGATGGTGGCTGCCACTCGCGACCTGCCGCCGGACCGCGCCGACCAGCTGGCCGCGACGGGCAGCGGGCTGGTCAGCCTGCTGCGGGGCGCGGCGGCCTTCTTCGACGCCGGCGCGGTGATCTCCAACGTCACACAGCTCGAAGGCGGGTTCATGTTCTCGATGGCCTTCAACGACGGCGCCTCGCTGCTGGTGCTCGCCGCACCCGAGTGTGACGTGGGCAAGGTCTCCTACGAAATGACCGAGCTGGCAAACCGCATCGGGGACGCGCTGACCCCCGCGGCCCGAGCGGCACTCGCCCGCAGCCGCTGACAATCCCGGCGCCCCCACGCCGGGACCCCCTCCCTTCCTCTGGAGAAAGACATGTCACTCACCACCCCTCGGCGCAGCCGTGCCCTCACCGCGACACTGCTCGCGCTCGTGCTGAGCGTCAGCACGGCCTGCGGCGACGACGGGCCCGGCACGAGCGCCAGCGGTTCGATAAAGATCGGCCTGCTCGCGTCGCTGTCCGGGACGTACCAGGCCGTCGGCAAGGAGATCCGCGACGGCTTCGAGCTCTACCTGGCCACCCACGACGGCAAACTCGGCGGTCGCAAGGTCGATCTCGTCGTCGCCGACGAGGGCAACGGCGCCGCGACCGCGGTGCCGGCGGCGACCAAACTGCTCAAGCAGGACCGCGTGGTCGCGCTCACCGGCATCGTCGGTGGCGGCTCGGTCGCCGGGGTCTACCCCCTGCTGAACGAGACCAAGGTGCCGCTCGTCGGCTCGAACGGCCGACCGGAGCTCAAGGACGTCTCCCGGATCTGGCACACCTCGTACCTCTCGGAGGAGCCCGGGGCGGCGATCGCCCAGCACGTCCGCGACAACGTGAAGGGCTCGGTGTACGCGATCGGCCCGGACTACCAGGGCGGCTGGGACGAGCTGCGCGGCTTCACCGACGCGTTCGCCAAGGTCGGGGGGAAGCTCGCCAACCCCGACGGCAAGACCACCTTCACCCCGTTCCCGGCCACCACCAACTTCACCCCGTACTTCGCCCGGATCAAGGCCTCCGGCGCGGCGGCGGTCTACACCTTCTACGCCGGCAGTGCGGCCGTCGACTTCGTCAAGCAGTACGCGCAGTCCGAGATCAAGGACGTCCCGCTGTACGCGGCCGGGTTCCTCACCGAGGGGGGCGTGCTCAACGCGCAGGGCGAGGCTGCCCGGGACATCTACTCGGTGCTCAACTACTCGCCCGACCTGGACAACGCCGAGAACCGGGCATTCGTGGCGGCGTGGAAGGCCAAGCACGACGGTTCCCCGACCACGTACGCGCTCGCCTCGTACGACGCGGCGGCAGTGCTGGACCGGGCGATCGGCGCCGCCGGGAGCGACCCGACTCCGGAGGCCATCAACGCGGCCATCGGTCAGCTCGGCCAGATCGCCAGTCCGCGCGGCACCTGGCAGTTCTCCACCACCACGCACTCCCCGGTGCAGAAGTGGTACCTGCGCCAGGTCCGCCAGGACGGCCGGGCGCTGTCCAACACCGTCGTGGGTGACCTCGCGACCGTCGGGCGGTGATGGTGGTGGCGGCCGGCACGAACCGGATCGACCCGTACCTGATCCCGGCGCTGGACGGGGTCGCCTACGGGCTGCTCGTCTTCGTCGCCGCATCGGGCCTGGTCTTCTGTTTCGGCGTCGCCAACATCCTCAACCTGGCGCACGGCCTGCTCTACGCGATCGGCGGGTACACCGCCGCGGCGCTGCTCGACGGTGGCTGGCCGAGTCTGGCGTTGGCGCTGGCGGTCGGTGTGCTGGCCGCCGCCGCCGCGGGTGTGCTGCTGGCCGGCCTGCTCACACCGGTCGCCGCCGGCAACCACCTCACGCAGGCGCTGCTGACCTTCGGGGTGGCGCTGGCCGGCGGCAGTCTGCTCGTCGCCGGGTTCGGCCCCGACGACCCGCAGGTCCAGGTCCCCGCCGCGCTGGACGGGTCGGTGGTGGTCGCCGGCCACCGCTACGCGGCGTACCGGCTGGTCTTCATCGTCGTCGCCGCGGTGATCGCCGCCGCGCTCTACCTCATGGTGCGACGCACCAGGGCCGGGATGCTGGTCCGCGCGGCCGTCGACGACGCGGAGATGGTCGCCTGTCTGGGCGTGAGTCCCGCGCGGATCCGGGCCGGCGTGCTGGCCGCCGCCGGCGCGCTGGCCGGCGCGGCCGGGGTCCTGGGCGCGCCCATCATCGGCCCCGGCACCGACACCGCCGACACGGTGCTGTTGCTGTCCCTGGTGGTCGTGGTCCTCGGTGGCCTCGGGTCCATGGCGGGCACCCTGCTCGCCGCGCTCGCCATCGGGGAGATCCAGACGCTGGGGGTGGCGCTGCTGCCGTCCGCCGCACCGTTCCTGCTGTTCGCCGCCATGGCGGTCGTGCTGGCCGTGCGGGCCCGTGGCCTGGCCACCAGGTGGGGGGCGACATGAGGGACGAGGTGATCCGGCGGGGACGGGGCGCGGTCGGGGCACTCGTCCTGGCCGGCCTGGTCGTGGCGCCCTGGGTGGTCGACGACTACACCGCGGCGATCCTGGCCCGGACGCTGGCGCTGGCCCTGGTCGGGGTGAGCGTGGCGCTGCTCACCGGCGTCGCCGGCATGCCCACCCTCGGCCAGACCGCACCGTACGCGGCCGGCGCCTACGCCTGCGCCGTGCTCGGCAGCCAGATCTCCGACGTCGGCGTCGTGCAGCTCGCCGTCGCGGCGGTCGCCGGGGCGGTGCTGGCCGCGCTGACCGTGCCGCTGGTCGTCCCCGCCCGGGGGGTGATCGTCCTGATGATCACTCTGGCGATCGGCGAACTCGTCGTGACCGTCCTCGGCCGGTGGCGGTCGGTGACCGGTGGCACGGACGGGCTGGCCGGCATAGCCCCGGTCCGCCCGTTCTGGGGGCTGCCGGTCCTGGCCACCGACCAGGCTCGTTACCTGTACACCCTGATCGTCGTGGCCACGCTGGTCGGCGCGGTGCTGTTGCTGCTGCGTACCCGGGCCGGGCTGCTGCTGCGTGCCGGCCGGGACGACGAGACCCGGCTGCGGGCCAGCGGTCACCGGGTGCCGCTGCAGCTGTCCGGCGCGCACGTCGCCGCCGGGGCGATAGCCGGCGCCGCCGGCTCGCTGCTGGTCGTGGCCCAGCAGTACATCTCCCCCGCCGACTTCGGCTTCGACACGTCCGCCCTGCTGCTGCTCGGTGTCGTCATCGGTGGCACCGCCTCGGTCGGCGGCGCCCTGGTGGGCGCGGCGCTCGTCATCGCCGTCCGGGACTGGCTGTTCGGGGTGCTGCCCGGCCACGCGCCCCTGGTGCTGGGCGCGCTGTTCGTGGCGACGGTCTACCTGCTGCCCACGGGCGTCAACCGGGCACGGGGCAGGTTGCGCCCGCCGAGCGCCCCGGCGAGCCAGCCGGACCCGCCACCTGCCCGTGACCACGCCACGGTCCCGGAGCTACGCGCATGACCTGCCTGCTCAGCACCCAGGATGTCAGCGTGCGGTACGGCTCGCTCGCCGCGCTCGCCGGCGTGGACCTGTGCATCCACGACGGCCAGCGGCACGCGCTGATCGGCCCCAACGGAGCCGGCAAGACGACCCTGCTCAACGTGATCGGCGGGTCCACGAGACCGCAGCGCGGCACGGTGCGGTTCGACGGACGGGACGTCAGCCGGCTCGGCCCGGCGGCACGGGCCCGACGGGGCATCAACCGGATACACCAACGGCCCGCGGTCTTCCCGACGCTCACCGCGACGGAGAACGTCGTGGTGGCGGCGCTGCCGCGGGTCATTCCACGCCGCAGGTGGTGGCCCGGCGGACGCCGGCGCACCGCGCAACACCGGGCGGGCCCGCTGCTGGACCAGATGGGCCTCGCCGACGTCGCGGCGGTGCCCGCCGGGCACCTCGCACACGGGCAACGACGCCAGTTGGAGATAGCGATGGCCCTTGCCGGTCGCCCCCGCCTGCTGCTGCTCGACGAACCGGCAGCCGGCCTGTCCGCCACCGAGGTCGGCCGGCTGGCCGAGCTGCTCCGGGCGCTGCCCAGGGCGGTGGCCGTGTTGCTCGTCGAACATCGGCTGGACCTGGTGTACGCCCTCTCCGACACGGTCACCGTGCTGCGCGACGGCCAGACGCTGGCCGCCGGGACGCCGGACGAGATCCGTACCTCGCCGCTGGTGCGGCAGGCCTACGCCGACGGGGTGGCCTGATGCTGTTTGTGGAGCGGCTCTGCGCCGGCTACGCCGGAGGGATCGTGCTGCACGAGGTCAGCCTGCGGGTGCGCCCGGGCAGCATCCAGGCCGTGGTGGGTCGCAACGGGGCGGGCAAGAGCACGCTCGTGCACACGATCGCCGGGCTGGTGCGAGCCTCCAGTGGCCGCATCGAGATCGGCGGCGTGCACGTGGCGGGCCGGCAACCGCACCGCATCGCCCAGTCCGGGGTCGGTCTCGTCCCCCAGGGCCGGCGGGTCTTCTCCCGGTTGACCGTGGCCGAGCACCTGGTCCTGGCGGCCGCGCCGTGGCGGGCCGCCACCCCCGGTGGCGAGGGCTGGACGGTGGCCCGGATCCTCGAGCTGCTGCCGAGGCTGGCGGTGCGGCTGCGACACCGCGGCTGCGAGCTCTCCGGTGGCGAGCAGCAGATGCTGGCGATAGCCCGCGCGCTCCTCGGCCAGCCACGGGTGCTGCTGCTCGACGAACCGTGTGAGGGTCTCTCCCCCGACCTGGCGGCGCGAGTCCGGGAGGTCATCGGTGGCCTGGCCGCCGACGGCATGACCGTGCTGCTCGTGGAGCAGCAGCTCCAGCACGCGATCGACATCGCGGATCGGGTGGCGGTGCTGGAGTACGGCCGGGTGGTCTACGACCGACCGACGGTTGAGGCCCGCGTCGACCCGGCCCCACTGGCGGCGATGTTGAG
>NZ_QGKR01000057.1 GCF_003172955.1 Micromonospora acroterricola
GGCCGGCACCGCGCCCGGCGGGTCGCTGGCGTCGGCCGCCACGCAGGTCACCACCGCCGCCGGTTGTCCGGCCCGGCGGGCGGCGTCGACCGCGTCCAGCTCCGCGAGGTCACCGGCGTCGATCCGCTCCACGAACACGTCGAGTACGCCGCCGCAGGTCAGGCCCACCGCGTACGCGTCGTCGTCGCTCACCCCGTAGCGGGTCAGCTCGGGTGCGCCGGTGTCGAGCACGTGGCGGGCCCGTTCGTAGAGGTCCGCCTCGACGCAGCCGCCGGAGACGCTGCCGGTGACGGTGCCGTCGGCGGTGACGAGCATGGTGGCGCCGGGCGGCTGTGGGGCGGAGCGCCACGTGGCCACGACGGTGGCCAGGGCGATCGGCTCGCCGGCACGGCAGCGGCGGAGCATCTCGTCGAACACGTCCGGCACCTGCTGCCCCATTCGCGGTGAAAGGAGGAAAACACCCTTATGTGAAGGATATGGTCGATTCCGTCACGAGGGGGTGTGAGTTGGTGAAGTCCTACGAGGCACTGCGTACGGCACCGAACCCGGACCACGCGGTCGTCCGGGGTCCCGGCGAGGTGGAGGTCCACCTGCACGTCAACGGCGAGAGCCGAACGGCGATCATCGAGCCGCGGGTCAGCCTGCTCGACGCCCTCCGCGACCGGCTGGAGCTGACCGGCACCAAGAAGGGTTGCAACCAGGGCGCCTGCGGCGCGTGCACCGTGTGGGTGGACGGGCGCCGCGTGCTGTCCTGCCTGACCCTGGCGATCACCTGCGAGAACCGCGAGGTGACCACGATTGAGGCACTGTCGGAAGGGGACACGCTGCACCCGATGCAGCAGGCGTTCCTGGACTGCGACGCGTTCCAGTGCGGCTACTGCACCCCCGGCCAGATCATGTCCGCGGTGGCGCTGCTCGCCGAGGGGCACGTCGGCGACGACACCGAGATCGGGGAGTGGATGAGCGGCAACATCTGCCGTTGCGCCGCGTACCCGCACATCCGCGCGGCCATCCGCCGGGTCCGCGACGAGGGGGGCCCCGGCGATGCGTCCCGTTAGCTACTCCCGGGCCACCGACGTCGGCGCCGCGATCGGCGCGGTGAGCGCCGACCCGGAGAGCGCCTTCCTGGCCGGCGGCACCACCCAGGTCGACCTGCTGCGCATCTACGTCGAACAACCGCGCCGCCTGGTCGACATCAACGACCTGCCGCTGAACCGGATCGAGGAGCTGCCCGGCGGCGGGTTGCGGCTCGGTGGGCTGGCCCGGATGAGCGACGTGGCCGAGGAGCCGGAGCTGGTCCGGCGCTACCCGATGGTCGCCGAGGCGCTGCTGCTCGGCGCCTCCCCGCAGCTGCGCCACATGGCCACCATCGCGGGCAATCTCATGCAGCGGGTGCGGTGCAGCTACTTCCGGGACGTCGCGGCCGGCTGCAACAAACGGGCCCCGGGCACCGGGTGCAGCGCTATCGACGGGATCAACCGGGGGCACGCGGTGCTCGGCACCAGCGACTGCTGCATCGCCACCCACCCCTCGGACCTCGGCGTGGCCCTGGTCGCACTCGACGCGGTGGTGCAGACCGAGGGGCCCGGCGGCACGCGGAGCATCCCCATCGACGACTTCTTCCTGCTCCCCGGGCAGACCCCGGAACGGGAGCACCCGCTGACCCACGGCGAGCTGGTGACCGGCATCGACCTGCCACCGTTGCCGGTCGCGGCCACCTCCCGGTACATCAAGATCCGCGACCGCGAGTCGTACGAGTTCGCGCTCGCCTCCGTCGCGGTGGCCATGTCGGTTGTCGACGATCGGATCACCGAGATCCGGCTGGCCCTGGGCGGGGTGGCCACCAAACCGTGGCGGGCCCGGCAGGCCGAGCGGCTGCTCGACGGCGCGCCGGCGACCACCGAGTCGTTCACCCGCGCCGCCGAGGCGGAGCTGGCGCCGGCAGTGCCGCACGGAATGAACACCTTCAAGATCGAGCTGGCCCGGCGGACCATCGTCCGGGCCCTGGAGATCATGGCGCAGCGGGAGGGGACGACATGAGCCCGGCGATCGGCGCGACGCTCAACCGGGTGGACGGCCGCTTCAAGGTGCGCGGCGAGTCCCGTTACTCGGCCGAGGTCCCGGTGCCCAACCTGACGCACGCGGTGGTGGTGAACGCGAAGATCGCCAGCGGCCGGATCACCGCGATCGACACCAGCGAAGCCGAGCGGGCCGAAGGGGTGCTCGCCGTGCTCACCCACCGCAACCTGTCCCCGGTCGCCACCGTGCCGAAGCTGCTCCCGTCGCTGGCCGGGCTGGCCGCACCGGGGCAGAGCTTCTTCCCGATGCAGGACGAGACGATCCACTACGCCGGCCAGCCGGTCGCCATCGTGGTCGCCGACACCATCGAACGCGCCGACCACGCCGGCACCCTCATCCGCTTCGAGTACGCCCCCACGCCCGCCACCACCCTGCTCGACCAGGCCCGGGACCAGGCGTACGTGCCCGAGCGGATCTTCGGCGGGCTGCTGCCCGGGCACGCGTCCCGTGGCGACGTGGCGAAGGCGCTGGCCGAGGCGGAGGTGTGCGTCGACACCACGTACCGGTTCGCCCCCAACCACCACAACCCCATCGAGCCGTCGGCCAGCACCGCCGTCTGGGAGGACGCCGACCGGCTGACCGTCTACGACTCGACCCAGGGGCCGAACTCCGTCCAGTTCACCCTCGCCGAGCTGCTCGGCCTGCCACCGATCTCGATCCGGGTGGTCAGCCACGCCGTGGGCGGCAGCTTCGGTTCCAAGGCGATGGTCTGGCACCACCCGGCGCTGGCCGCGCTGGCCGCCCGGCACGTGGGCCGGCCGGTGCGGCTGGTACTCACCCGGGAGCAGATGTTCACCTCCTGCGGGCACCGCGAGGAGCAGGAGCAGCGGATCACCCTCGCCGCGGGGGCGGACGGCCGGATCACCGCGCTGCGCCACCACAAGCTCTCGCTCACCTCTCCGTTCGACGACTGGGCGGAGCCGTCGTTGCAGAGCCCGTCGGTGGCCTACACCAGCCCGAACTACGAGGGGATCTACCACCTGGTCCGGGGGAACACCATCACACCGACCTTCACCCGGGCCCCCGGTGAGGCGACCGGAATGTTCGCGCTGGAGTGCGCGATGGACGAGCTGGCCGAGCGCATCGGCGTCGACCCGCTGGAGCTGCGGCTGCGCAACTACTCGGCGACCGACCCGGAGAGCGGCAAGCCGTGGTCCAGCAGCGGGCTGACCGAGTGCTACCAGCGGGCGGCCGAGCTGTTCGGCTGGCACGGCCGCGACCCGCGACCCCGATCCCGGCGAGAGGGGCAGTGGCTGATCGGCACCGGCATGGCCAGCGCGCTCTACCCGGTGACCCAGCCGGTGAACCCGCAGCGCGCCCGGGCCCGGCTCTACAACGACGGCACCGCGGTGGTCGAGGCCGGCGTCTCGGAGTTCGGCACGGGTGTCTTCACCGCGATGACCCAGGTCGCCGCGGACGGGCTGGGCATTCCGGTGGAGCGGGTGCGGTTCGTGGGCGGCAGCAGCGACCTGCCGAACGTCACCGCCGCCGTGGGATCCGCCGGCACCAGCGCCGTGGGCTCCGCCGTACACCTGGCGACGACCCAGCTGCGCGACGAGCTGATCCGGCGCGCGGTGGCCGACGACCACTCGCCGCTGCGCGGCGCCGACCCGGCCGCCGTGCAGGTCCGCGACGGCAAGATGGTGCTGCGCGACCGTCCCGACGTCGGCGAGACGTACGCGGACCTGATGCACCGCACCTTCATGCCGGACGTGGAGGTGCTCGGCACCTGGAACCCGCCGCCGCAGGACGCCGGGTACGGGGTGCACACCTTCGGCGCGCAGATGGCCGAGGTGGCGGTGGACGCCGACCTCGGGGTGGTCCGCGTACGCCGGATGGTCGGGGTGTTCGCGCCGGGCCGGGTGCTCAACCGCAAGACCGCGCACAGCCAGCTCATGGGCGGGATGCTCTGGGGGCTGGGCCAGGCGCTGCTGGAGGCCACCCGGATGGACCCCCGGATGGGCCGCTGGGCCAACGCCAGCCTCGGCGACTACCTGGTGCCGGTCAACGCGGACGCGCCGGACGTCGTGGTGGACACCATCGAGGTGCACGACGAGGTGGTGAACCCGCTCGGCATGAAGGGCGTCGGGGAGATCGGCGTGGTCGGCGTGGCCGCCGCGATCGCCAACGCGGTTCACCACGCCACCGGGCGCCGGCAGTACGAGCTGCCGATCACCCTGGAGAAGCTGCTCTGAGGGTCAACTGACACATCGAGGGTCGGCTATTGCGTCGCGGCAGGACGGCGTGGTGGGATGACGCGTACCGGGCGGTGCGGGGGGCTGCCGTGCCGCCGGTTGCCGGGTTTCGTTTCACGCGAGGGCACCGGTCCACGACAGGGACCGTCGACGGCACGTGCCCACCGGGCGGTTCCCGCCGGGGCACGTCACCGTGATCGTCGCTTCCGCTCGTTCCAGCGGGGCGACCACGCCACATCCCCACCCGATCGCGGCGGGGCGGCTCGGGCGGCGCGCCTCGCGAGTCAGGAGAACCCGTGAACCGTTCCCGTACGGCCGCGTTGCTCACCGCGGCCGTGACCCTCACCCTCGGCGCCGTCGCCCTGGCGTCCCACTCGGAGCCGGCCGCCGCGCACGGCGCGGCGATGACCCCGGGCAGCCGCACGTACCTGTGCTGGCAGGACGGAATGAGCCCGACCGGCGAGATCAGGCCGAACAACCCGGCGTGCTCCGCCGCCGTGGCGCAGAGCGGCGCCAACTCGCTCTACAACTGGTTCAGCGTGCTGCGCTCCGACGCCGGCGGCCGGACCGTCGGCTTCATCCCGGACGGGCAGCTGTGCAGCGGCGGCAACCCCGGCTACCGCGGCTACGACCTGCCCCGCACCGACTGGCCGTTGACGCACCTGACCGCCGGTGCGCGGCTGGACTTCCGGTACAGCAACTGGGCACACCACCCGGGCACCTTCTACTTCTACGTGACCAAGAACAGCTGGAGCCCGACCCGGGCGCTGGCCTGGGGTGACCTGGAGGAGCAGCCGTTCCTGACGGTGACCAACCCGCCGCAGCGGGGCGGGGTCGGCACGAACGACGGGCACTACTACTTCAGCGGCAACCTGCCGTCGGGCAAGAGCGGCCGGCACATCATCTACTCCCGCTGGGTGCGCTCGGACTCGCAGGAGAACTTCTTCGGCTGCTCCGACGTGACCTTCGACGGCGGCAACGGCCAGGTCACCGGCGTCGGTCCGGGCGGAACCCCGCCGCCGAACCCGACCTGTCGCTTATACACATCT
>NZ_QGKR01000321.1 GCF_003172955.1 Micromonospora acroterricola
CGCCGGGAGCGGCGGCGGGGAGGGGGATGGGTGGGGCGGGGGTGGACGGAACGGGGCTGGTGGCCGGCACGAGCGCGGCGGTGAGCGCGAGGGCCAGGGTGGAGGCGACGACGACGGAACGAGTACGACAACGCGGTCGTGTCATGGGCATTCTCCTCAGAACTTCCTGACCCTCGCATGTCGGGAGATCATGAGGAACCTGAGTACAAATGGCGACACATGCGAATCTTGCTCGAACGAGGGAGGATGGCGGGGTGCCCGAAGGCGACACCGTCTGGAACACCGCGCGCGTGCTGCACCGCGCGCTGGCTGGCGCACGTCTCACCGGCAGTGACTTCCGGGTGCCCCAGCTGGCGACCACCGACCTCAGCGGTTGGACCGTCCGCGAGTCGGCCAGCCGGGGCAAGCACCTGCTGCTCCGCCTCACCGCCCCCACCGGCCCGAACGGCGGCGGCGGGGGCACCGGGGCCGCCACCGGGGAGCACTGGACCCTGCACTCACACCTGCGGATGGACGGCGCCTGGCGGGCGTACGCGCCGGGGGAACGCTGGAGCGGCCGGCCGGCGCACCTGATCCGGGTGGTGCTGCGCAGCCCCGGAGCGGTCGCGGTCGGCTACCACCTGCACGAGCTGGCGCTGGTGCCCACGGCCGAGGAGGACGGCCTCGTCGGCCACCTCGGCCCCGACCTGCTCGGCGCCGACTGGGACCCGGCCGAGGCGGTCCGCCGGCTCGCCGAGCATCCCGAGCAGACCATCGGCGAGGCGTTGCTCGACCAGCGCAACCTGGCCGGCGTCGGCAACTTCTACAAGTGCGAGGTCCTCTTCCTGCGCGGCCTGTCGCCGTGGACTCCGGTGGGCGCGGTGCCCGACCTGCCGGGCACGGTGACCCTCGCGCAGCGGCTGCTCGCCGCCAACCGGGGTCGGTGGACGCAGAGCACCACCGGCTCGCTGCACCGGGGGCAGACCAGCTACGTGTACGGCCGCCGCGCCCAGCCGTGCCGCCGCTGCGGCGCCGCGATCCGCAAGCAGGAGCTGGGCGAACGGGTCACCTACTGGTGCCCGGTCTGCCAGCCGGAGCATCCGTCCGCCCCGCCGCCCGCCTGACCACCCCGCGCGGACCGAGGTCATCCCAGATACGGACGATTGGGTAATTCCTAACCGGCCGTCGGAGTCGCATGCTGCGGTTGAGTGCTCACCGATCGTCAGAGTGCCGGGCCCGACCAGGTCACCACGCCGGGGTGGTGACCCTCGGGCCCCGACCCCGGGGAGAGCCATGGCGATGTTCCGCAGACTCCGCTCCACCTGGTTCGAACGGGTGAACCGCGACAGTGCCGACCGCGCCAACGGGCGGGTGACGTCCGTCCCGGCCGCGCGCACCGCCGAGGAGGTCGCCCCGGCGCCCAGCCTCGACCCGGCCGTCGTGCCCCGCTACTTCGGGCCGGTGCCGAACTTCGCGCACAGTCCCCGCCCGGCCCGCGACCCCGACGGGAGGGTGGTGCCCGGCACCGGGTTACGCAAGTTCGTCGACGTGCTGCCCACCCCCGGTCAGCTCGGCCGCGGTGACCTCGGCGGGTACCTGCCCGTGGCGGTGCCGGACACGATCAGCTACCCGGGCTGCGACTACTACGAGATCGGCCTGCAGGAGTACGCCCAGCGGCTGCACCGGGACCTGCCGGCCACCCGGCTGCGCGGCTACCGGCAGCTGAACCTGGGCACCGACGCGTCGGGTCACAACACCGTGGCGCCTCCGGAGCGGCCCTGGCACCTCGGGCCGGTGATCCTCGCCCGCCGGGGACGGCCGGTCCGGGTGAAGTTCATCAACCAGCTCCCCACCGGCCGGGCCGGCGAGTTGTTCCTGCCGGTGGACGACACGGTCGAGGGGGCCGGCATCGGCCCGCTGGACGGCCCCGCGCCGTACCCGCAGAACCGGGCGGTGCTGCACCTGGCCGGAGCGCAGACCGGCTGGACGAGCGCCGGCAACCCGGAGCAGTGGATCACCCCGGCCGGGGAGATCACCCCGTACCCGACCGGGACGGGCCTGACCCACGTACCGGACATGCCGCCGCCCGGCGCCGGCGCCACCACGCTCTACTACCCCAACGAGCAGAGCGGCCGGCTGCTGTGGTTCCACGACAACACCCCCGGCCTCGCCCGGCTCACGGTCTACGGCGGCCAGCTCGCGCTCTACCTGCTCACCGACCCGGCCGAGGACCAGCTCGTCGCGGACGGTGTGCTGCCGGCCGACCAGCTGCCGCTGGTGATCGAGGACAAGACGTTCGTGCCGGACGACACCCAGCTGGCCGCCGAGGACCCGACCTGGGACCGGGAACGCTGGGGCGCGCGGGGCAGCCTCTGGCACCCGCACGTCTACCAGCCCCGGCAGAACCCGTACCGGTCCGGCGGGCGCAACCCGACCGGCCGGTGGGACTACGGCCCCTGGTCGCGCAACACGGCGCCGGACGGCACGCGTACCGACGGCTGGCCCGTGGACGGCTGGCCCGTGGACGGCTGGCCCGTGGACGGCACCGGCGGACCGCCGCTGACCGGACCCGGCCCGGTGGCGAACCCGCACCACGACCCGGTCGGCGCGCCCGCCGAGCCGCCGCTCAGCCCCGGCACGCCGCACCCGTCCGCGGTGCCCGAGGCGTACGGCGACACCCCGCTGGTCAACGGCGCCGCCTACCCCTACCTGGAGGTGCGGCCGCGCGTGTACCGGTTCCGGATCCTCAACGCCTGCCTGGACCGCAGCCTCAACCTCCAGCTCTACCGGGCCTGCTCGGACTCCCCCATGTGGACCGACGACGGCGCCCTGGCCGACGCCGACGCCGGCGAGGTGCCGATGGTGCCGGCCGTGCGGGCGGCGGACCGGCCGGCGGACTGGCCGACCGACGGGCGCGACGGTGGCGTGCCGGACCCGCGCGCCGCCGGGCCGGCGTTCATCCAGATCGGCAACGAGGCGGGGCTGCTGCCCGCCCCGGTGGTGCTGCCGAACCGGCCGGTCGGCTACCGCTACGACCGCCTCGACCCGACCGTGCTCAACGTCGACGGGCACACGCTGCTGCTCGCCCCCGGCGAGCGCGCCGACGTGCTGGTGGACTTCTCCGCCGTCCCGCCGGGCAGCACGCTGATCCTCTACAACGACGCCCCGGCGCCGCTGCCCGGCTTCGACCCGCGCTACGACCAGCACACCGACGCTCCGGACCGGACCGCGGAGGGCGGCCCGCCTCCGACCGAGCCGGGGTACGGCCCGAACACCCGCACGCTGCTCCAGTTCCGGGTGACCGGAACGCCGTCGCCGCCGTACGACCTGGCCCTCCTGCGCCGCCGGCTGCCCCTGGCGTACGCGGCCAGCCAGCGCCCACCGATCGTGCCGCAGCCGGCGTACGACCCGGCGTTCGGCACCCGGACCGCACGGGAGACGACCGTGCCCGTGCACGCCGGCACGGTCACCTTCACCCCGGTGGGCGCCGCCGGGCCGGTCACCCTGCCCGTCGACGTCAAGGCCGCGCAGCAGGGCTTCGAGCCCGACCACGGGCGGCTGACCGGCCGGCTCGGCGTCGGACACCCGCACGCCGGGCCGCTCACACCGGCGACCCTGCCGCTCGGCCCGACCGACCCCGTCACCGAGGTGCTGTTCGCCGCCGACCCGGCCGTGCCCGTCGGCGCGCCGACCGACGGGACCCAGCTCTGGCGGATCAGCGGCAACGTCCGGCAGACCGAGCCGCTGCGCTTCGGCGGCTGCGACGTGCAGCTGATCAACCGGGTCGGCTGGGACGGCACGCTCCGGCCTCCGCACGGAGCGGAGCTGGGCTGGAAGGAGATCGTCCGGGTCAACCCCCGGGAGGACGTGGTGGTGGCGCTGCGCCCGGTCGCCCCGACGCTGCCGTTCAAGCTGGGCGACAGCGTCCGGCTGCTCGACACGGGCCGCCCGGCCGGAACCCGGACCGGCTCGACCACGGTCAGCCCGGCCGACGGGCGACCCGCGCTGGTGGTCAACCAACTGGTCAACCTGGGCTGGGAGTACCGCTGGCACAGCCATCTCGCCAGCCACCGCGATCTGGGGATGACCCGGCCGTTGGTGCTGCGGGTCGCGCCGAAGGCGCCGACCGGGCTGACCGCCACGCCGGTGCCCGGCTCGGCGACCGCCCTGCCGGCGATCGCCCTGGCCTGGACCGGCAACGGCGGTCGCCCGCCGGCCACCAGCCACCTGCTGCAACGGGCCACCGACGCGACCTTCGGCGGCGAGGTCACCTCCATCACCGTCGCGGCCGCCGCCACCCGGTACACCGACGCGACGGTCACCCCCGGGGTCACCTACCACTACCGGATCCGGGCGGAGAACACCGTCAGCTACTCGTCCTGGTCGAACAGCGTGCCGGCCTCGGTGCACCTGCCCGCCCCGAGCGGACTGGCCGCGGCGATCCCACCGGCCGCGCCACTGCGGGTGGCGCTGCGCTGGACGAACCGTTCCTTCGCCACCGGCATCGACGTGCAGCGGGCCACCAACCCGACCTTCACCAGCGGCCCGGGCACCACCGCGATCGGGGTCGGTGACAACCACCTGGACGTCGCGGTCGCCCCGGACACCACGTACTACTACCGGGTGCGCACCACGTATCTGGGCGCCGCGTCGGCCTGGTCGACGGTGGCCTCGGTGAGCACACCGTCCGCGCCGGTCACCCCGAGCGGGGCCGGCGCCACCGCGAGCGCCCCGGGGCCGGACACCGCGACGGTGGTCCTGGCCTGGGCGGCGAGCACGCCGGCCGGGCCGGGGGCCGGGTTCATCGTGCAGCGGGCACTGGACCCGGCCTTCGGCCGGGAGGTGGCCACCTTCACGGTGACCGGTCGCGGCTTCACCAACACGGGGCTGGCCCGGGGAGTCACCTACCACTACCGGATCCGGTCGTTCAACGTCGTGGGCAGCTCGCCGTACACGGGCCCGATCCCGGTCACCACCCCGCCGTGAACGGGCGGCGGGCGCGCCGGGTCAGCGGGCGGGTGTGCTCAGCGGGCGGGTGTGCTCAGCGGGTGGGCGCGCGCAGCGGGGTGCCCACCGCGCGCAGCTCGGCCAGGGCCGAGGCCACCCCGTGCAGCAGGTCGGTCGCCTCGGTGAGCCGGGCGGCGGCCGGGTGGGCGGCCTCCGGCCGGGCGTCCTCGGCCAGGTAACCGGCGGCGGCGACCACCAGCCGTTCGTAGGCGGCGACCCCGCTCTCCAGTTGGGCGGTCAGCCCGGCGTGCGCCTCCGCGAGGGGCCCCCGCGCCTCGGCCGGGGCCAGCCGCAGCGCCCGTTCGACGCTGGCCACCCGGGTGGCCAGGTCGCGCCGGT